>NZ_DAIEII010000007.1:0-37591 GCF_027352875.1 Gryllotalpicola sp. | reverse complement strand
GTGCCCCCTGTTGGATTCGAACCAACGGCCTTCTGCTCCGGAGGCAGACGCTCTATCCCCTGAGCTAAGGGGGCTCGCGGGCTCGACAAGGCTAACGCACCAGGCGGCGCGCTGGGTGCCGGACGGGCTCGTCGCGCCAGCCTCGACACCGGAGAAGAGCACCGAGGCGGAATCCCGAGCCCCCTCCGGCTGTTGCCGCACCCATGACCACTATCGGATTCATCGGATCGGGCAAGATCGGCAGCGCCCTCGCACGGCTCGCCGTCGCACAGGGCTACGACGTCGTCGTGAGCAACTCCCGCGCACCCGAGACCCTCGCCGAACTCGTCGCCGAACTCGGCTCGCGCGCTACGGCGGCGCGGGCGGCGGATGCCGCGGCCGCAGCCGACGTGGCGGTCGTCTCCATCCCCGCCAAGAACATCGGGCAGGTCGACCCCGAGCCTCTCGCCGCCAAGATCGTGCTGGAGACGAACAACTACTACTTCGAGCGCGACGGCCGCATCGCTGCCATCGACGAGGAGCGCACCACCGTGAGCGCTCTGCTGCAGGAGCACCTGCCGACCTCGCGCGTCGTCAAGGCGTTCAACCACATCAGCTTCGCCCACATCCCCACGCAAGGTCTGCCGTCCGGCAGCGAGGGCCGACGGGCGCTCGCCATCGCGAGCGATTTCGACGACGCCAAGCAGTGGGCGCGCGACTTCATCGACCGCGCCGGTTTCGATGCGGTCGACGCCGGCCCGCTCGCGAACAGCTGGCGCATCGAGCGCGACTCCCCCGGCTACGGCCGACGCCTCACCGCGCCGCAGCTCGAGGCCGCGCTGGCCGAGGCCGTGCGATCCGCCGTGCATCCGTGATCCACCGATAGGCTCGCACTCATGGCGACCCGTTTCATCGTCGTCCCGCAGTGGCAGGGCTCCGGTTCGGCGCGGGCGATGCGCCTCGCCGACGGCGCGACCGCGATCGCGGGCGACCTGCCTGTCTCGTCGACGACCCGGCTCGAGCTGCGGGCCGAGGCCGGCGAGGAGCTGGGAACCGGCGTCAAGCGCGCCTCGGCGCTCATCGCCACCCACGCTCAGACCACCGAAGCCCTCCGCACGGCCTGGGCATCCGACCCTGACGCCCTCCGCATCGTCGTCGGCGGGGATTGCGGAGTCGACGTCGCAGGAATCCAGTTCGCGGTGCGCAGCGCCGCACAGGGCCAGGCCGGCCCCGTCGCCCTCGTCTGGTTCGACGCGCACGGCGACCTCAACACCCCCGAATCGTCGCCATCCGGCATCTTCGAAGGGATGGCCCTCCGTGCCGCGCTCGGCGAAGGGCTGGAGGGGCTCGCCGACCCCGAGGCGGCGGTGCGGCCCGCGCACGCGGTGCTCGCCGGCGCGCGCGACCTCGACGACCCCGAGGTCGCCTACCTCGCGGAATCCGGTGTCACCCTCGTCGAACCCGACCGGGTGAGCCCCGCCTCCGTCGCCGACGCGGTCGCCGCGACGGGCGCGACGAGCGTCTACCTCCACATCGACCTGGACGTCCTCGACCCGGGCGCGTTCGAAAGCGTCGGCACGCCGGAGCCGTTCGGCATCGAGGTGCAGACGCTCGCTGAGACGATCCTCGAACTGCGCTCGCGCTTCGCCCTGGCGGGAGCCGGTGTGACGGGGTTCGCCCCGGCGTCCGACGACGACGTGGCGAACGACATGCCCGTCATCCTGCGCATCATCGGCGCGCTCACCCGCACCCTCTGACCCGCAGCGGCGCCGCGCGCCTACCCTGGGTCTCGTGGCCGCGCGCACGATCGTCATCACCGGTTCGAGCTCCGGGCTCGGCGCCGCAGCCGCCGCCGCCCTCGCGCAGCAGGGCAACCGCCTCATCGTCGTCGGCCGCACCCCGGATCGCACCCGCGCCGTCGCCGAGCGCATCGGCGCCGAGCACCACCTCGCCGACTTCGAGCGCCTCGACGACGTGCGCCGCCTCGCCGCCGAGCTCATGGCGCGCGACGAGCCCATCCACGTGCTCGCCAACAACGCGGGCGGCATGTACGACGAGCACGCGCTCACCTCCGACGGGATCGAGCGCACCCTGCAGGTGGACCTCGTCGCGCCGTTCCTGCTCTCGCACCTGCTGCTGCCGCGCCTTGCGGAATCCGCAGCGCCCGGACACCCCGCCCGCATCGTCACCACTGCGAGCATCGCGAACCTGTGGGGCCGGCTGCGCCTCGACGACCTGAACTGGGAGCACCGGCCCTGGCTCGGCGGCTGGCGCGCGTACGGCGCCGCGAAGCTGGGCGTCATTCTGTGGAATCGCGACCTCGCCGAACGCACCGCCGGCCTGGGCGTCAGCACGTACACCTTCCACCCCGGCTGGGTGAAGTCGAACTTCGGCAACCCCGCGCTCATGAGGTTCGCCGACATCGCGCTGCTCGGCCACGCCGGCATCTCCCCCGAGAAGGGCGGCGCGCCGCTCGTCGCCCTCGCATCGGACACCCCGGCGGCGGCTCCGAGCGGAACGCACTTCGACCGCTTCACGCCGAACGGCCGGGTCAACGCTCAGGCACGCAACCGGCAGCTGGGGCAGGAGCTGTGGAGTGTATTGGCGGACCTGGCGGGTCTTACGGCGGAGTCCGCCGAGACTCTAGGCTGACCGCGTGCTGGAAGAGGAATACCAGGCGCGGCGGGTGCTGCCGCACCACCTGCGCAAGCGGGTGCCCGCCGAGGCCCCGTTCGAGTACGTCGTCAGGGATGCCGTCGAAGCCGACCTCCCCCACATCCGCGAGATCTACAACTACTACGTCACCAACAGCACGGTGACCTTCGAGTCCAAGCCGACGACCCTCTGGTACTGGCGACGCAAGTACCACGAGATCCGCAAGGCCGGCGCGCCCTTCGTCGTCGCCGCGAGCCCGACAAGCGGCCAGGTCCTCGGCTATGCGCTCGTCGCCCCCTGGTCGACGAAGACCGGCTACAAGTACACCGTCGAGAACTCCATCTACCTGGGACCCGCCGCGACCGGCAAGGGGCTCGGCCGCGTGCTGCTCGGAGCGCTCGTCGAGAAGGCGCGGGCGGCGGGATTGCGCGAGATGATCGCCGTCATCGCCGATCAGGGGGCCGAGGGGTCGATCGCCATCCACAAGAAGCTCGGCTTCAAAGAGGTGGGCCGCATGGCGCACGTCGGCTTCAAGTTCGACCGCTGGCTCGGCACCGTCACGATGCAGAAGTCGCTCAAAAAATAGCCTAGGTCTACATCGTCGCGGGCGTTGCCCGCAGTCGGTCCGCGGCTAGGTGTACTCGGCATCGGGTTCATGTCACTCGGTGTCGACACCGTCGCTGAAGCGGCGCAGACTGGCCAAACTGACATCATCCCATGTGCTCAAACACGTCAACGACGGAACCTGGCGTGTCGGCGAGCAAGCTCTCTACATTGAGGACATAGCCCATGGAGGAATCTCATGTTTAGCAGAACGCGCCTGACTTTGGCGGCTGTGGCAACCGCGGTCTGCGTGGGTACGGTCGCTGCGCCAGCAGCGGCCGCTAATGCGGCAGCAGCCGCAAGTACGATCACATGTGTCGCACCTGTCCAAAATGTGCACGGCTCGACACACGTGACAGGGACCATCAATGTGGTCGCTACCGTGCAGTGCACAGCGTTTGTCCTGTCAATTGCCCAACAAGCCGCGCTCTACAAAATTGGTGGAAGCTCGTGGTGGGGTAAGAAGTTGAGCGATTCGGGTGCTGTCACAATTCAGACGAATGCTGCGACCTCATGTTCTCAAGCCCCAGGGCAATTTTACGGCGTCGCGGTTACTACGATCGTGTTCCCCCCTGGCTACGTACCCACAACGCCAACGGCGAGAAATACTTATGGTGCAACGTCCGGCGTGACCTGCTCCACGGCTCAGATCGCTCCAGCTCTTCCAAATGAGTTGAGCAGTGCAAGCGGAATGACCGCCGTGTTCAGCGCCACCAAGACGCAATAGAGGTTCAGGGTGTCGGAACTGCCCGAACGACCGCGCCGGATTCCGGGCAATGACATTTTTCAGGCTGAAGAAGTTGATCGTTCCCGCGACGAGTCCTGGACGACAAGCTTCCCAGTTTATCGGGTCACATTCTGGAACCTGCCCGATTGGCATGGGCCATCTACCCCGTATCCAATCGCGTTCAACGCGGAGAGTTGGCGCGTTGTTGGCGCCCGGGATCTGCACGAAGTTGTTGCTTGGGCCGACGCCGATGGGCGACAGTATGAACTATTTGCAGAATCCGAGGACAGCCGCTCAGGTCGTCAATTCACCGGCACCGTTCTTCGGCTAACTGGATACAACCCGGCGCTTGGCGCTGAGCGCTCCCCGAACGCGCTTATCTCGGATCTGGCTGCGGCCGCCGGTGTGCAGGCGGAACTCGATCGCAGCGGGAGTCACGTTGAAGGAAACGCGCCGCCGCCTGTCGCCCCCGGCCCGGCGGAGTTCCGCGCGGAGCGAAGCTGATGCCGACCTGTCCCAGGGTGTTCACTGCACCTAGAAGATGCTCCAGTCGACGGGCTCCGCGCCCTGCGCGACGAGCAGCGCATTCGCTCGACTGAAGGGCTTCGAGCCGAAGAATCCGCCATTCGCCGACAGCGGCGACGGATGCGGCGAGGCGATGATCGGCGTCTCGCCGAGCAGGGGGCGCAGCGTCTCGGCATCCCGCCCCCAGAGGATCGCGACGAGCGGCCTGCGCCGCGCGACGAGCGCGCGGATCGCGGCGTCCGTCACCACCTCCCAGCCCCTGCCGCGATGGGAGCCCGACGCGCCGGAACGCACGGTGAGCGAGCGGTTGAGGAGCAGCACGCCGTGCTCGGCCCACGAGGTGAGGTCGCCGTGCGGCGGCGGCGCGATGCCGAGATCGGAGTGCAGCTCGCGGTAGATGTTCTGCAGCGACTTCGGCAGCGGGCGCACGCTGCGGTCGACGGCGAAGGACAGGCCGATGGGATGCCCGGGCGTCGGGTACGGGTCCTGGCCGACGATGAGCACCTTGACGTCCTCGAGCGGCTGGGCGAACGCGCGCAGCACCGCGTTCCCCGCCGGCAGGTAGGGGCGCCCGGCTGCCACCTCGGCGCGCAGCCAGTGTCCGAGCTCGGTGATCTGCGGTTGCACGCCGGCGAGCGCCGTCGCCCAGCTCGGGTCGATGAGCTGCTCCTTCGCGAGTTCGGTCAGGGGCTTACCGGCCATGCACCCTCACACCGCGACGGGCGGCTGCGCCGACCACGGGAACGCGATCCAGTTGCCCGTCCTGCGCCAGAAGTACTCGGGCTCGCGGATCGTGTGCGGCTTCGCGTAGAGGCAGACGGTGCGCACCTCGGCACCGGATGCCTCGACGAGATGCGCGACCAGGTCGAGGGTGCGACCCGAGTCGCTGACGTCGTCGACGAGCAGCACCCGCTTGCCGGCGAGTGACTCGCCGTCGAGCATCGGCGGCAGCACGACGGGGTCGGACAGCGTCTCCTCGCGGTCGGTGTAGAACTCGACGTTGAGGGCGCCGCACGCCTTGACGTCGAGCGCGTAGGCGATGGCGCCGGCGAGGGTGAGCCCGCCGCGGGCGATGGCGACGACGACCTCGGGGGCGAAACCCGAGGCGGCGATGTCGCGGGCGAGGCTGCGCGAGGCGTCCCCGAACGCCTGCCAGGTGAGCACCTCACGGCCCTGCGCGTCGAACGTCAACCCCGTCGCGTCGCCCAGAGCCGCCATGACGGCAGACTATCGGGCGGGCGATAGAGTCCCCACCATGGCGACGCGGGCGACGACGGCGGCGAGGAGCGGAAACGCCGGGATCACGCTCTCCCTCGTGGGCTGGCTGTTCCTGGTCGAGCTCACGAGCGGGATCCTGCAGGGGTACTACCCCGTGCTCATCCCCGACATCGTCAAATACCTCGGGGTGCGCGACGCCGACTACAACTGGTTCGAGGCCGCCCAACTCGCGGTCTCGGCGATCAGCATCCCCGTGCTCGCGAAGCTCGGCGACCGGTTCGGCCATAAGCGCATCCTGCTCGTCTCGACCCTCGTGACGGCCGCGGCGACCTGGTGGCTGGCCTTCGCGCCGACGTTCACGACGTACCTCATCGCGTTCGCCATCCAGGGCTTCTACACCGTCTGGCTCGGGCTGGAGATCGCCATCATCTTCGACCGCGGCCGCCGCAGCGACGTCGGCGTCTCGCACACCCGCCGGGCGGCGGGCTGGCTCATCGTCGCCCTCGAGCTCGGCGCCATCCTCGGCGACCTCGCCGCCGCGCAGCTCTTCGAGTCGACCGGCAGCATCCCGATCTCGCTCATCGTGCCCGCCGCCTGCGTGACGCTCGTGTTCTTCGCGATCTGGCTGGGTGTGCCCGCCTCCGAGCCTGTTCCGACCGGCGAGCGGATCGACAGTCTCGGCTTCGCGCTGCTCGCCCTCGCGCTCGTCCTCATCACCGGCGGCCTCGCCCTGCTGCGGGCGCTGGGGCCGGGCGACGTGTGGGTGTGGGTCGCGATCGCGGCGGGATTGCTCGCCCTCTGGCCCTTCGCCCGCGTCGAGCTGCGCTCGAAGGACCCGGGCATCGACCTGCGCGTGATGCGGCGGAGCACGATGTGGCCGATCATCGTCACGGCCGGCCTCATCGGCATCAGTGTGCTCGGGGCGCAGACGCCGCTCAGCACCTTCGCCGGCACCGACCCTCAGACGGCGGGCTTCGGGCTCGGGCTGGGCTCAGGCATGCGCTCGATCCTCATCGGCGTCTACCTCGTGTCGCTCATCATCGGCGCCACGGTGTTCCCCACGATCTCGGCGAAGGCGTCGCCGCGCGCGGCGATGATTCTGGGGGCGGCGCTGGTCGCCATCGGCTACCTCGCGCTCCTGCCCTTCCACGCCAGCCTCCTGGAAGTCCTCGGCGACATCGTCATCGCGGGCTTCGGCACGGGTGCGCTGCTCGGCGCACTGCCTGCGGCCGCGGCGGCGGCCGCTCCGCATGGGCAGACGGGTGCGGCATCCGCCATGACGAACACGACGAAGATCATCGGCGGCGGCATCGCCTCGGCCGTGTTCGGCGTCGCCCTCGCGACCGGGGCATCGGATGCCGCGGATTCGACCGCCGCGAGCCTGGCGGGCTACTACACGGTCTGGGCGATCTGCGGCCTCGGAGGCGTCGCAGCGACGATCCTGCTCTTCTTCGTGCCGAAGGCGGCCTTCGCCGACCGGCCGGCGGAGGACTGACCGCGAGCTGCGTCAGCGCGTGACCCGCACCGCCGCCTCTCGGCGGACGGACGCCCGGCGAGAGGCGATCCGCCCGGATCGCCGGTGTCGCCCTTTCACCGGCGCCGGCCGAGCACTACGCGCCCGGGTTTCCCGTTACGACCTGCACCGGGCCGCGGTGCAGCAGCTGGTTCGGCCCCTGCGCGACGGGGCGCAGCACGATGAGGTCCTGGTTGACGTGGCCGGGCTGGTTGAGAGCGCCGGCGATCACGGCGGCGACGTCGTCGGCGTCGAGGGGGTCGTCGACCCCGGCGTAGGTCGCCGCCGCGCGTTCGGCGTCGCCGCCGAAGCGGCGCAGCGCGAACTCCGCTGTCTCGACGAGCCCCGGGGCGACCTCCATGACGCGGATCGGCTCGCCGAGGAGCTCGAGGCGCAGTGCGGCGACGAGCGCGTGCTCGGCGAACTTCGCCGCGTTGTACCCGCCGCCGTTCGCGTAGGCCTGGTGACCGGCGGTCGACGTGACCGTGAGGATGTCAGCATGGCCGCCCGCTTCGCCGGCGCCGGCGCGCAGCAGCGGCAGCAGCGCCGTGACCATGCGCTTCGTGCCGAGCACGTTGACCTCGAACATCCAACGCCAGTCGTCGATCGACCCCGCCTCGACCGAGGCCATGCCGCGGGCGCCGCCCGCGATGTTGACGAGGGCGTGAACGGGGCCGGATTCCGCGAGGAACCCCCGCAGCGCGTCGACATCGCCCTGCTCCGCGATGTCCGCGGCGAACATCGCAGCCCCCGTCTCGGCGGCGAGCCGCTCGAGCCGCTCGGCGCGGCGCGCCACCCCCACGACGTCCCAGCCGCTCGCGACGAGGGCCCTGGCCGTCGCCTCTCCGATGCCCGAACTTGCCCCTGTGACGACCGCGCGACGAGAAACCATGCCTCCATTCTTCCGGAGCGCCGGGTGGCGGGACGACGCCCTGCGTTACGTCGTGTGTCGTGCGGCGTGGCCGCAGCAATCCGCACGAAATAACGTCTCTTCCGACATCCCGTCCTCACCTTTGGAGCTCACCATGACCGACGCCGCCTGGCAGTTCGAAACCAAGCAGGTCCACGCCGGAGCCGCGCCCGACCCGGTCACCAACGCGCGCGCCACCCCCATCTACCAGACGACCTCGTACGTCTTCAACAGCGCCGAGCACGCCAAGAACCTCTTCTCGCTCGCCGAGTCGGGCAACATCTACACCCGCATCCAGAACCCGACCCAGGATGTCGTCGAGCAGCGCGTCGCCGCACTCGAGGGCGGCACCGGGGCGCTGCTCGTGGCCTCCGGCCAGGCGGCCGAGACCTTCGCGGTGCTCAACATCGCGCAGGCCGGCGACCACATCGTCTCATCGAGCTCGATCTACGGAGGCACGTACAACCTCTTCAAGTACACGCTCGGAAAGCTCGGCATCGACGTGACCTTCGTCGAGAACCAGGACGACGCCGACGAGTGGCAGCGCGCCGTGCGCCCCAACACGAAGCTGTTCTTCGCCGAGACGGTCGGCAACCCGAAGATCAACATCCTCGACATCGAGAAGGTCGCGGGCGTCGCGCACGCCAGCAGCCTGCCGCTCATCGTCGACAACACGATCGCGACGCCGTACCTCATCCGCCCGTTCGAGCACGGCGCCGACATCGTCGTCCATTCGGCGACGAAGTTCCTCGGCGGCCACGGCACCACCATCGGCGGCATCATCGTCGACGGCGGCCGTTTCGAGTGGTCGAAGAACGTTGACAAGTTCCCCGGCCTCACCGAGCCCGACCCCTCGTATCACGGTGCGAGCTACACGACCGCCGTCGGCGACGGCCTCGCCTACATCATCAAGGCGCGCGTGCAGCTGCTGCGCGACCTCGGCTCGGCCATCGCGCCGTTCTCGGCCTGGCTGCTGCTGCAGGGCATCGAGACGCTGTCCCTGCGCATCGAACGCCACGTGCAGAACACCCAGGAGATCGCGGAGTTCCTCGAGAACCACCCCGACGTCGCCTCGGTGAACTACTCGGGCCTGCCGACCAGCCCCTGGTACGCCGCCGCCAACAAGTACGCCCCCAAGGGCGTCGGCGCGGTGCTGTCCTTCGAACTCAAGGGCGGCGTCGACGCCGGCCGCGCGCTCGTCGACAGCGTCACCCTGTTCAGCCACCTGGCGAACATCGGCGACGTCCGCTCGCTCATCATCCACCCCGCCTCGACGACCCACTCGCAGCTCACCCCCGAGCAGCAGCTCACCACCGGCGTCACGCCGGGCCTGGTGCGCCTCTCGGTCGGCATCGAGAACGTCGAGGACCTCAAGGCCGACCTCGAGCGCGGCCTCGCCGCCGCCCGCACGGTCTCGACCGCGAGCGCCGGCGCGTAGCCGCCCGAAGCGCACCGAAGCGGCCGTCCCTCACGGGACGGCCGCTTCGTAATGTGACGGACTCCGCCCCCGCGTCCGCGAGAATCGATCCATGGATTGGCAGACCGCCGAGGACAGCGCACCGTCGGAGTTCATCACCGACGCCCTCGCGCGCACCGTCCTCGGCAAGCCGCCCGCCACCGGCGCCTGGCGCGAGAGCGATCCGGCCGGCGACCGGCACTTCGCGCCGCTCGGCGCCTTCGAGTTCGAGAGCGGCCAGCGCCTGCCGTTCGCACGTATCGCCTACGAGACCTGGGGTGCGCTCAACGCGGATGCCTCCAACGCCGTCCTCGTCCTCCACGCCCTCACCGGCGACAGCCACGTCACCGGGTCGGCCGGACCCGGGCACCGGACCGACGGCTGGTGGCCGGGCATCGTCGGGCCGGGTCTCGCGATCGACACCGAGCGCTGGTTCGTCGTCGCCCCCAACATGCTCGGCGGCTGCCAGGGCAGCACCGGCCCGGCGTCCGCCGCGCCCGACGGCGAGCCCTGGGGGGGGCGCTTCCCGTTCACGACGATCCGCGACCAGGTGAACGCGCAGGCGCGCTTCGCCGACGTGCTCGGCATCGCGCGCTGGGCGGCGGTCGTGGGCGGCTCGATGGGCGGGATGCAGGCGCTGGAGTGGGCGGTGTCCTACCCCGAGCGGGTGGCGCGCGCCGCGATCATCGCCGCTCCCCCGCTCACCATGGCCGACCAGATCGGCCTCAACCTGGTGCAGCTCGAGGCGATCGAGAACGACCCGCGCTTCCGTGGCGGCGACTACTACGACGCCCCCGACGGCGAGGGCCCGCATCGCGGCCTGGCGCTCGCCCGCCGCATCGCGCTGCTCAACTACCGCAGCCCCGACGAGCTCAACGGGCGCTTCCAGCGCACCTGGCAGAGCGGCATCAGTCCGCTCGGCGCCGGCGGCCGGTACGCGGTGGAGTCCTACCTCGACTTCCACGGCAATCGCTTCACCCGGCGCTTCGACGCGAACAGCTACATCACCGTCGTCCAGGCGATGAACTCGCACGACGTGAGCCGCGGGCGCGGTTCGGTGGCCGAGGCGCTCGCCCGCGTCACTGCGAGGACGCTCGTCGTCGGCATCGACTCGGACCGGCAGTTCCCGCTCGAGGGCCAGCGCGAGATCGCCCGGGCCGTGCCCGGCAATATCGACGGCGATGTGCCGGCGATCATCTCCTCGGCGTTCGGCCATGACGGATTCCTCATCGAGGAGGAGCGCGTCACCGCGCAGCTCCGCCGTCTTCTCGACGACTGAGCGCGGGCGGCGCGGCCCCGCCGCCACCCGGGACGCAGGTCGCGGGACGCAGGTCGCGGGACGCGGGACGCGGGACGCGAATAGAGTGGAGTGCCCACCGATCTCCAGGAGCGTCATGCCCCGAATCCTCCTAGAGCGCGATCGCCTGCTCTCCACGGGCGCCCGCGCTCTGGGTCTCGTCGCGGCGATCGTCGCCGCCGTCTGTCTGTCGCTGCCGGGTGCGAGCGTCAGCGTTCCGGGCCAGATCGCCGCCGTCGCGCTTCTCGTCGCCGCGGGCGTCGGCTTCGCCTGGCGACTCGAGTTCGTCTCGACGGTGCTGTGGGCCGTGCTCATCGACGCACTGGCTTTCAGCGCCCTCGTCGTCGTCGCGCTCGCCTTCGGCCCGCTCAACACGGCGACGGCCTACGCGGTGCCCTGGATCGTCGGGGGCGTCATGGCGGCGCCGGCGATCGTGCTCATCACGAGCCCGCCGCGCATCGTGCTCTGCGCCACGACGTTCGTCTTCGCGATGGCCGGGCTCGGCTTCGCAGCGCGCGGCGACGCCTCCCTCATCACGCGTATGGTCGCGTTCTCGTTGGCGGGCTGGTTCTTCGGGGTCGTCCTCGCCGTGTGGATCGGCCGCATCGTGCCGCAGACGATCGTGCGCATCGCGAGCATGAGCGAGGCGTACCGCGCGGAGCGTCTCGCCAGCGAGACCGAGGCGCGCCGCCGCCAGGGGGCTCGGTTGCTCCACGACACCGTGCTCGCCACCCTTACCCTGCTCGCGCACTCCGGGGTCGGGGTGAGCGAAAGCGCGCTGCGCGAGCAGGCGGCGCAGGATTCCGCGCTGCTGCGCCAGCTGCGCCTGGGCTACACCCCCAATCCGGCCGCGTCGGGCACCTACCGGCTGCAGCCGGTCGCGGAGTCCTCGCTGGGCAACACGCTCGAGTCGGTCAAGCAGCGCTTTCAGCGCATGGGCCTCGAGGTGAAATGGCACGGCACCGGCCAGGTCCTGCTGCCCAGCGACACGCTCGACGCCTTCCTCCTCGCCCTCTCGGAGAGCCTCGAGAACGTGCGCCGCCACGCCGGCGTCGACGAAGCACACGTCACGATCACCGACGACGAGGTGGCGGTGCGCGCACTCATCACCGACAACGGCGTCGGCTTCGAGCCCGCCGAGGTCCCGCTCGAGCGGCTCGGCTACACCGAGTCGATCGTCGCCCGCATCCGCGATGTCGGCGGCACCGCGCGCCTCTTCACCGCACGCGGGGCGGGCACGACGGTCGTGCTCGAGGTGCCGAAGTGACCGCCGAGGCCGCACTGCCGGTCGCCTCGGCAACGCCGAGCGCCGACCGCCTCGCCTACGGCCTCAACCTCGCGGCGGACGTCATCGTCGCGATCTGCCTCATCGGCTTCATCGGCGGATTCCGCAACTACCCGATCCCCGCGCTCGGCGTCACCGCCTGGGCGCTCCTCGCCGGAGTGGCCCTCTACGGCCAGCTGGCGCAGGGGCGGGTCATCCCGCTGCTGCGGAGCTGGCCGTACCTCTCGCTCGCCCTCCTCGCGCTCGCCGACGTGCTCGACTGCATCGGCGCCGCATCGCCCGACACGAACTCGCTCGCCGGTCCGGCACCGCTCGCCGCGGTCGCGAGCGGCGCCCTGCTCATGACGTACGCGACGGTGCGCAGCACGCAGTTCATGGTGCGCTGCATCGCGGGGCTCGGCGTGCTGCTCGCCGCCGACTTCGCGGTCGGCATCACCGCCTACAACGCCGGGCTCGCGGTGCGCGTCGCCGAACTCGGCATCGCCATCTGGCCCGGCATCGTGGGTCTGCGGGTGGCCCGGGCGTTCCGGGCCATGCTCGAGTTCCAGTCTGATCTCTCCCAGGCGCAGGCGGCGGCATCCGTCGAGGCGAACGCCTTCGGGCTCGTCGAGTCGGAGCATCTCACCGCTCTCGACCAGGCGGCCGAGAAGCTGCTCGACGACGTGGCGTCGGGCTCCACGGCGCTGCCTCTCGACGCCGGCTCGGCCGAGCTCGCCGGCCGTATAGCCAGCCAGCTCCGCGTCCTGCTCGTCGCCGGCCGCACACGCACCTGGCTGCACCACGCGCTCGACGACTCGAGCGTCGTCGGCGCCCTCACCACCGTCGACGACCCCTACGGGTATGCCGCCCTCCTCGCCCCCGACCAGCGCGACGGGCTGCTCACCGCGATCTGGCTGTTCGCCGGCGATGCCACCCGGCGGGCGGAGTCCATGACTGTGCGGGTGCGGCGCGCGGACGCAGAGGCGACGAGTTCGCCGCGCCGTCTCAGCGTCGTGCTCGAACTCGCCGGAGTGAAGAAACATCGTCTGGACCCTGCGGCATGGCAGGCTATCAACAGAGTCGGACGCCACCGCGACAGCGCCGGGCCGTTCGGTCTCACCATCACGGTGGACTGCCCGGTCGATCTGGTGGCCGGTCGATGACCGTTCGAGGAGGGCCAGTGGCAGCCAAGCACATCCGCATCGCCATCGTCGACGACCACAGGATGCTGCTCGGCGCATTGACGGAATGGATCCGGCAGGCCGCCAAGGACATCGACATGGTCGTCGCGGCGGCCGCCTGGCCCGAATTGCTCGCCCACCCGGAGTTCCCCGTCGACGTCGTGCTGCTCGACCTCGACCTGAAGGACAACATCCCCGTCTCGGTCAAGCTCTCGGCGCTCAAGGCGGCCGGCGTCAAGACGGTGCTCATGAGCACCTATTCCGACCCGCACGTGGTGCGCGAGGCGATCGCCTCAGGCGCCCTGGGCTATCTCGTCAAGAGCGAGGACGCGGCAATGATCGCCGAGGCGATCCGCGCGGCCTACCGCGGCGAGTCGTTCATCTCGGCCGAGCTCGACGAGCTGCTCGCCGCGGAGGATTTCTCCGGGCCGCAGCTCAGCGCGCAGGAGCGCCGCGTCATGGCGTTGTACGGCGCCGGCGAGCCCGTCAAGGCAGTGGCGTTCACGCTCGGCATCAGCGACGAGACGGCGAAGAGCTATCTCAAGCGCATCCGCGAGAAGTACCGCCTCGCCGGGCTCGACGTCGGCACGAAGGTCGCACTCCGCAAGCGCGCCATCGCCGACGGCATCCTGCTGCAGAACGAATAAATTGCGCGCCACCGCCTCTGCGGCGCGACCGCAGTCGGCTTTTCGAAGCTGTCGCGTTCGGCGGCGAGCACGTCGCCGCCTCGTAGAGCGTGTTACGTTTCGCAGCTTTCAGGCAGCTCCAGACTGCACGATCCCGCTGGTCGGCCGCCCCGCGTAGCGGGGCGATGGAGACCCAGGCCTCTACGCCGGGCTGATCCGAAAAGTCTCCGCACGGCGCATGATCGTCTCGGCGCGGGCGAGGCGCGGCTTGTCGCTGCCGTCGCGCACGACGCTGCCGCCGCGCTCGAACTCGGCGAGGAAGTCGAGCGCCCAGGCGAGGTCGGCAGGCGACGGGCTCATCATCTCGTTGATGACGGCGGGCTGGTCGAGGTCGAGCGCGAGCTTGCCCGTCATGCCGAGGTTGATGCTCTCCGCGGTCCGCTCGCGCACCACCAGGTGGGTCGAGCCGACGGCGGGGCCGTCGATGGGACCGGGCAGGCCGCCGATGCGGCTCGCGACGACGAGGCGCGAACGGGGATAGGCCATGGCGAGCGGGTCGTTCGCCGCGCCGGTGTCGCGGCGGTAGTCGCCGGAGCCGAACGCAAGGCGGAACGCACCGCGGGCCTTGCCGATGTGCACGGCCTCCTCGATGCCGAGGGCGGACTCGACGAGCGGGATGACGGGAATGCGCCCGCCGAGGCGCTGATAGGTGTCGGTGACCTGCGCCGCGTCCTCGGTCTTGGCGAGCATGACGCCGGCGAGGCTCTCCAGCCCGTGCAGCGCCTCGAGGTCGGCCGCCCAGTCGCCGGTCGCGCTGAGGCCGTTGACGCGCACCCAGGCGCGGCCGCCGGCGGCGAGCCAATCGACGACGTAGCCGCGGGCGCGGTCTTTGAGCGAGCCGTCGACGGCGTCCTCGAGGTCGAGGATGATCTCGTCGGCGCGGCTGAGCTGGGCCTCGTCGAAGCGCTCCTCGAGGAGCGCGTTGACGAGAAGCCACGAGCGGGCATCGCCGCTCCCGACGCGCATCGCCTCGCGCTGGGCCCGGCGCTGCTCGAGCGTCGTACCGGATGCGCTGCTCATCGGACCGATTCTATGGCCGCAGCGTTCGGGGCAAGGGCGCTCTGGCCGTCGCCCCGCGCCAAGCCGATCGCAAGGAGGGCTATCGCTGCACCGGCGAGCGAAAGCCCGACTCCGAGCCAGATCCCGGCCACGTAGCCGAATCCGGCAGCGACGACCACGCCCCCGAGGAAGGCGCCGAGGGAGTTGCCGAGGTTGAACGCGGAGTGGTGGATGGCGCCTGCGATCGCTGGGCTCTCATGGGCGACCCGGAAGAGCCAGAGCTGCACGGCAGGGGTCACGAGCGACCCCGTGCCGCCGACGAGGAACATCGCGATGTACAGCGGCACCGGCAGGTGCGCGACGCTGGCTGCGATCGCGAGGGCGACGGCGAGCGTGCCGAAGGCGAGCAGCATGGCGAGCCGGACGTTGTGGTCGGCCAGGCGACCGCCGACGAGGTTTCCGACGACCATTCCGAGGCCGAAAACGGTGAGCGCGACGGGCACGAATCCCGCCGGAAGGTGCGCGACATCGGTGACGAGGGGAGCGATGAAGGTGTCCATCGCGAAGAATCCCCCGAATCCGATCGCCCCCATGCCGATCGCCAGCCACACCTGCAGCTTGCCGAACGCCTTGAGCTCGCGGCGGACGGTCTGCTCCGGGCGACCAGGCCGGTAGGGCAGTGCCAGTGTCACCGCGACGCAGGTGGCGGCGAACAGCGCAGCCACGGCACCGTAGGCGACGCGCCAGCCCCAGGTCTCGCCGATCCAGGTGATGCCGGGCACGCCGACGACGTTGGCCACGGCGAGGCCGCTCATGACGAGCGCGACACCCCGGCCCTGCTTGCCCGGTCCCATGAGATCGCCGGCGACGAGCGCCGCAATGCCGAAGTAGGCGCCGTGCGGAAGGCCGCAGAGGAAGCGGAAGAAGACCAGCCAGCCGAAGGTGGGAGCGAGGGATGCCGCGATCGTCGCGAGGGTGAACGCCAGCGTCAGCCCCATGAGCAGCCGCTTGCGCGGCAGCCTCGCCCCGAGTGCGGCGATCGTCGGGGCACCGACCACGACGCCGAAGGCGTACGCGGAGATGATGATACCGGCGTGCGCGTTGGCGCTCGCAGTGTTGGCGGCATACTCGCTGGGCAGCATCGCGTGGGCGATGTTGGGCAGCAGCCCCATCGCGACGAACTCCGTCGAGCCGATTGCGAAGCCGCCGAGGGCGAGGGCGAGCAGTGCGAGGCGCACGCGCCGCGGCGAGAGCTGAAGCGGCGGCACGGTGGTCATGGCTCCATCGTACGAAGGTTTCCGATGGACTCGAATCGATTCGCGACATCTCGGCGAGCTTCGGCACCGCGTGACTCGCTGCCGCTCAGCGACGGGCGATGAGCTCCTCGATGGCGTCCGGCACCGCGTCGGCGACGTCGAGCGCGGTGATGGGCGCGCCAGCGCCGAGGCCGTCCGGGTCGCTGGCCGCGATGCGGCCCGCGAGGCCGTGCACGACGGCACCGGTCGCTGCGATCATCGCCACGTCGTCGAGGTGGCGCGCGGTCCGGGCATGCGCGGCGAGCAGCGCGCCGATGATGCCGGCGAGCACATCGCCCGTGCCGGCGGTGGCGAGCCATGGCGTGCCCGAGCGCACGGCGTAGGCGAAGCCGCCGGGCAGGGCGATGCGGGTCGTCGCGCCCTTGAGCAGCACGGCGACGCCGAGCGCGTCCGCTGCCCGCACCGCCGCGGCGGCCGGGTCGGCCGAGATCTCGTCCAGGGCCAGCGGGGCGGCGGTGACGGCGAGCACGCGTTCCAGTTCCTGGAAGTGCGGCGTGATGACGACGGGGCCGCGTACCGCATCGAGCAGGTCCAGCGCGCCGGCATCGACCACGGCCGGAACCCCGCCCGCGAGCGCCGCCCGAACCCTCAGCTCGTCGTCGTGCGACCGGCCTGCCGCGTTCGGAATGCCGGAGCCGACGACCCAGGCATCCGCCCGCCCCGCCCCGACCACGGTCTCCGGACGCCTCGCGAGCACGAGCGCGGTCGGCGTCGCCGGCCCGATATAACGCACCATGCCGACCCCCGCGCGCGCTGCGCCCTCGACGCCGAGCACCGCGGCGCCGGGGAACGCCTCGGAACCGGTCGCGAGAGCGACGACGCCGCGCGTGTACTTGTCGTCCTGCGGCCCGGGCGCGCGCAGCAGGAGCCGGGCGTCCTTCGCCGTCCACTCAGTCGCGGCGGGTGGCATCGTCCACCTCCCCGACGAGCTCTTCCAGGATGTCCTCGAGGAACACGACGCCGATCGTCTCACCGCGGTGCACGATGCGGGCGAGGTGCGAGGCGCGGCGCCTCAGCAGCGCGAGCACGTCCTCGATCTCGGCGCCCGGCGCGACGCGTGCAAGCGGCCGGATGCGGTCCACCGGCACCGGCGAGTCGAAGGGCAGTCCCTCGAGGTCGAGCACATCCTTGAGGTGGAGGTAGCCGACCGCCTGCCCGGCCTCGTCGTCGACGACGTACCGGCTGAAGCCGTATCGCGCGACCGCGCGCTCGACCTCGGCCGGTGTCACCGTGTGCGGCAGCCGGACCACCTTGGCGATGGGCACCATGATCTCGGCTGCGGTCTTGCCGCTGAACTCGAAGGCCCCCCTCAGCACCTCGCTGGTCGCGAGCACCCCGGCGCGCGCCGAGTGCCGCGCGATGGCCTCGACCTCGTCGAGGGTGAAGGCGGCGGATGCCCCGTCCTTCGGCTCGACCCCGAACAGCCGCACCACGCCGTTCGAGAGCCAGTTGAGCGCGACGGTGATGGGCCTGACGACCCGGCCGATCGCGACGAGCGGCCGGGCGAGCAGCAGCACCGACTCGCGCGGGCGACTGAACGACAGGTTCTTCGGCACCATCTCGCCGAAGACGACGTGGAGGAATGAGACGACGACGAGAGCGATGACGAACGAGGTGGCGTCGGCGGCGACGGCGCCGCGCACCCCGGCGGATTCGAGCGGGCCGGCGAGCAGGTCGTGGATCGCCGGCTCCGCGATGCCGAGGAGGAGGAGCGAGCACACGGTGATGCCGAGCTGCGTCGTCGCGAGCATGAGCGTCGCATGCTCCATCGCCCACAGCGCCACCCGCGCGCCGCCGTTGCCGCGCTCGGCCTCGGGCTCGATCTGGGAGCGCCGGGCGGTGACGACCGCGAACTCTGCCGCGACGAAGAAGGCGTTCACCGCGAGCAGCACGACGAGCCAGAGGATGCCCCACCACGGGCTCACGGCTCGCCCTCCTCCGGCGCCGGCCGCGCCGGCAGGAAGAGCAGCCGGTCGATCCGGCGGCCGTCGAGGTTCGCCACCCTCAGCCGGCCGCCCCCGACCGGGACCTCGTCGCCGACGACGGGGAGGCGGCCGAGCTCGCTGACCACGAATCCGGCGACGGTCTCGTAGGGGCCCTCCTCCGGCACGCGGATGCCGACGCGGTCGAGCAACTCGTCGGGCCGCAGCATCCCGCTGAACTCCGTCGACATGGTCCCGCGGATGACCTCGATCGGACCGGTGTCGTGCTCATCGGCCACCTCGCCGACGAGCTCCTCGACGAGGTCCTCCAGGGTGGCGATGCCGGCGGTGCCGCCGTACTCGTCGACGACGACGGCGAGCTGCAGCCCGCGCGAGCGCAGTTCGCCGAGCAGCGCGTCGAGGTGCATCGTCTCCGGCACGCGCGGGGCCTCGCTCGCGAGCGCCGAGACGGGCACGAGCTCGCGGCGCTCGCGCGGCACAGCGACGGCCTGCTTGACATGGACCACGCCGATGATGTCGTCGATCCCGTCGGCGACGACGGGGAAGCGCGAGAACCCGGTCTCGCGCGCGAGCGCGATGACGTCGTCGGCGGTGTCGGTGCGCTGCACGGTCTCGAGGCGCGGTCGAGGAGTCATGACGTCGGATGCCTGATGCGCGGCGAACTGCAGCGTGCGATCCAGGAGCGTCGCGGTGTCCTCCTCCAGTGTGCCCTCGTTCGCGGAATGCCGCACGAGCGACGAAAGCTCCTCGGCGGTGCGGGCGCTGGAGATCTCCTCCTTCGGCTCGACGCCGAAGAGCCTCAGCACGCCGTTCGCGCTCGCGTTCAGCAGCCACACCGCCGGCCGGAAGATCCAGGTGAACACCACCTGGAACGGCACGACGACGCGAGCGACCGGCAGAGTGACCGAGAGGGCGAGGCTCTTCGGCACCAGTTCGCCGATGACCATCGAGACGAGGGTCGCTGCAAGGACGCCGATGATCGAGGCGACGAGGGGCACGTCGAGGGCATCCGCCCCGAATGCGGGCGCGAGCAACTCGCCGATCGCCGGCTCGAAGGTGAAACCGGTGAGCAGGGTCGTGAGGGTTATTCCGAGCTGCGCCGACGAGAGGTGCATCGAGGTGTGGCGCAGCGCGGCGATCGTCATCGCGAGCCGCGGCTCGCCCCGTTCGCGCCTGGCCTCGAGGTCGGCGCGGTCGAGGGTGACCAGCGCGAACTCGCCGGCGACGAAGAACCCGGTGCCGGCCGTCAGCACGAGGCCGATGACGAGTAGCGCCCACTCCATTGCTGGCAAGTGTACGGGCGGGCCTACCAGCTGACGAGCAGCGCCTTGCCCTCTTCGTAGCCGGCCGCCGACTGGATGCCGACGCGCGCGCGCTCGTGAAACTCGGCGATCGAGCGGGCGCCGGCGTAGGTGAACGACGAGCGAAGACCGGTCGTGATCATGTCGAGCAGGTCCTCCACCGACGGCCGCTGCGGGTCGAGGTAGATCCGCGAGGACGAGACGCCCTCGGCGAAGAGCTGCTTGCGCGCCTGCTCGAAGGGGTCGAGGCGCTCGAAGCGGGCCTGCACGGCCTTCGTCGATGCCATCCCCCAACTCTCCTTGTACAGGCGGCCGTCGCGGTCGGTCGCGAGCGGCCCCGGCGACTCTATGGTGCCGGCGAACCAGGAGCCGATCATGACGGATGCCGCCCCCGCGGCGAGCGCGAGCGCGACGTCGCGCGGGTAGCGCACCCCGCCGTCGGCCCACACCTGCTTGCCGAGCTCGCGCGCGGCTATCGCCGATTCGAGCACGGCCGAGAACTGCGGGCGCCCGACCGCGGTCATCATGCGGGTCGTGCACATGGCGCCGGGCCCGACGCCGACCTTGAGGATGTCGGCGCCCTCTGCGGCGAGGTCCTGCACGGCCTTCGCGGTGACGACGTTGCCGGCGACGATCGGCACGGCGAGGCCGAGCGCCTTGACCTCGGCGATGGCCCGGCGCATGCTCTCCTGATCGCCGTGGGCGGTGTCGAGCACGAGCACGTCGACGCCGACCTCGACGAGGGCCTTGGCCCGGGCGGCGACGTCGCCGTTGACACCGAGCGCCGCCGCGATGCGCAGGCGGCCTGCCGCATCGACTGCGGGACGGTAGATGGTCGCGCGCAGCGCGCTGGTGCGGCTCAGCGTGCCGACGACGCGGCCGTGGTGCAGCACCGGCGCGAAGTCCGCCTCCGCTGCGACGAGCAGGTCGAAGGCGGCACGGCCGCCGCCGACCTCGTCGGCGTCGACGGAGGCCACCGGTGCGGCCGCGAGGTCGCCGAGGCGGGCATCCGCCTGGGCCCGGCCGAGGCGCTCCGCTTCGACAGCGCCGAGGTAGTCGCCCGCGGAATCCTCGAGGATCACGCCGTGGCCGGCGCTCGCGGGCATGACCTGGAGCGCGTCGGCGACGGTGGCATCCGGCGTGAAGACGAACGGGGTGTCGTAGGCGGCCGGCTGCGCCTTGACCCAGCGGATGGCCGCGTCGAGATCCTGGGGGTGCATGTCCTGCGGCAGCACGCCGAGGCCCCCGCGCCGGGCGATGGTCGCAGCCATCCGCGCGCCGGTGACGGAGTTCATGTTCGAGGCCACGATCGGGATGGTCGTGCCGGTGCCGTCGCCGGGAGCGAGGTCGACATCCAACCGGCTCTGCACAGCCGACCGACTGGGCACCAGAAAGACGTCGGAATACGTCAGGTCGTGCTGGGGTTGCGTGCCGTAGAACTCCATGGGGACACGGTAGCCCCGGCCTTCGCGCTGAACGCCGAGAGAGCAGACAAGGCTTAGGCTTGTCCTCCGGGTGCTACGCGTCCGCACGGGCCACGTACCCCCACGACGACAGAGATTCAGAAGGTGGGCGAAGGCCAGTGGCGAGCCAGCTGACGGGTGTGGGAACCGAAGACGGTGCCGGCTTCGGAGCCAATGAATGGCTCGTCGAAGAGCTCTACGAGCAGTACCAGGTCGACAAGGACTCGGTCGACCAGTCCTGGTGGCCGGCGCTCGAGGCGTACGCGCGGACTCGCTCTCAAAGCGACCGTCCAGTGGACGGTCTCGGCGCATCCGCGCCGACGGTTCCGGCGGAGCCGCAGCCGTCGGGTTCTGCCGCCGCCGCGCCCGCCGAGACGCCCGCTCCGATCACGACCTCGATACCCGTCGCCAGAACGACCTCGCTCGCCCCGAAGCCGACCCCGGTGCCCGCCGAGGCGCCGGCGCCCGCACCCGCCGCCGCGGCGAACGGCGCCGAGGACGCCGTCTCGGCCCTCAAGGGCATGTCCAAGGCCCTCGCCGCGAACATGGAGCTCTCGCTCACCGTCCCCACGGCGACGAGCGTGCGCACCATCCCGGCCAAGCTGATGATCGACAACCGCATCGTCATCAACAACCACATGGGCCGCACCCGCGGCGGCAAGGTGTCCTTCACGCACATCCTCGGCTGGGCGCTCATCCAGGTTCTCAAGGAGTTCCCGTCGCAGAACGTCTACTACGACGTCATCGACGGCAAGCCCTCCATCATCGCCCCCGCGCACGTCGGGCTCGGCATCGCGATCGATCTGCCGAAACCGGATGGCTCGCGCTCGCTTGTCGTGCCCGCGATCAAGCGCGCCGAGACGCTGAGCTTCACCGACTACCTCGCCGCCTACGAAGACCTGGTGAAGCGCGCCCGCGGCAACAAGCTCACCGCCGACGACTTCGCCGGGGCGACGGTCTCGCTCACCAACCCGGGCGGCATCGGCACGGTGCACTCGGTGCCGCGGCTCATGAAGGGCCAGGGCTGCATCATCGGCGCCGGCGCCCTCGAATATCCGGCCGAATTCCAGGGCGCGCGCCCGCAGCTGCTCGCCGACCTCGGAATCTCCAAGACCATCACGCTGACCAGCACCTATGACCACCGCGTCATCCAGGGCGCTGGCTCGGGCGAGTTCCTCAAACTCGTCCACGAACTGCTCATCGGCGGCCGCGGCTTCTACGAGGGCATCTTCGCGGCGCTCCGCATCCCGTACGACCCGATCCACTGGGCGAACGACATCACCATCGACGAGGCGAACCAGGTCGACAAGACCGCGCGCGTGCAGGAGCTCATCAACGCATTCCGCGTGCGCGGCCATCTCATGGCCGACATCGACCCGCTCGAGTACAAGCAGCGCACCCATCCCGACCTCGATCTCGCGAGCCACGGTCTGACCTTCTGGGACCTCGACCGGGAATTCGTCGTCGGCGGCTTCGCCGGTCGGGGCACGATGCTCCTCCGCGAGGTCCTCGACGTGCTGCACGACTCGTACTGCCGCACGGTCGGCGTCGAGTACATGCACATCTCCGACCCGACCGAGCGCAGGTGGTTCCAGGACAAGCTGGAGCGCCCGTACGTCAAGCCGACGCACGACGAGCAGCTCCACATCCTCGAGAAGCTCAACCAGGCCGAGGCCTTCGAGACGTTCCTGCAGACCAAGTTCGTGGGGCAGAAGCGCTTCAGCCTCGAAGGCGGCGAGTCGACCATCCCGCTGCTCGACGAGCTGCTGCAGGCCTCGGCGGGCGCCGACCTCGACGGCGTCGCGATCGGGATGGCCCACCGCGGCCGCCTCAACGTTCTCACCAGCATCGCAGGCAAGACCTACGAGCAGATCTTCCGGGAGTTCGAAGGCGACTTCGACCTGCAGGGCTCCGGCGACGTGAAGTACCACCTCGGCACCGAGGGCACCTTCGTGACCGTCGACGGCAAGGAGATCCCCGTCTACGTCGCCGCGAACCCCTCGCACCTCGAGGTCGTCAACGGGGTGCTCGAGGGCATCGTGCGCGCCAAACAGGACCGCAAGCCGATCGCCACCTTCACGACGCTGCCGGTGCTCGTCCACGGCGACGCGGCGCTCGTCGGCCAGGGCATCAACGCCGAGGTGCTGCAGATGTCGCAGCTGCGCGCGTACCGCACGGGCGGGACCGTCCACGTCAACATCAACAACCAGATCGGCTTCACCACGCCGGTCGAAGAAGCCCGTTCGAGCAAGTACTCGACCGACATCGCGAAGTCGGTGCAGGCACCCGTCTTCCACGTCAATGGGGATGACCCCGAGGCCGTCGTGCGCGTCGCGCGCCTCGCCTTCGAATACCGCCAGGCCTTCCACCGCGACGTCTTCATCGACCTGATCTGCTATCGCCGCCGCGGCCACAACGAGGGCGACGACCCGTCGATGACGCAGCCGCTGATGTACTCGCTCATCGACGCGAAGCGCTCCACCCGCAAGCTGTACACCGAGGCGCTCGTCGGCCGCGGCGACATCACGCAGGAGGAATACGACGCCGCGCAGGCGAGCTTCCGGGAACGCCTCGAGCGCGCCTTCGCCGAGACGCACGCCGCGCAGACCAGCCCGATTCCGATCATCGCGCAGTCGGAGCCGGAGCCGCTGTCGTCCGTCATCCCGGTGGTCTCCGGGGCGACCATCCAACTCATCGGCGACGCGCACGCCAACCAGCCGAACGGATTCACTGCCCACCCGAAGCTGCAGCAGAATGTGCTCTCCAAGCGGGTCGACATGAGCCGCAACGGCTCGGTCGACTGGGGCTTCGGCGAACTCCTCGCCTTCGGCTCGCTGCTCGTCGAAGGCACCCCGGTGCGCCTCGTCGGCCAGGACTCCCGCCGCGGAACCTTCGCCCAGCGTCACGCCGTGTTCTTCGACCAGGTCAACGGCCAGGAGTGGATCCCGCTCGTCAACCTCGCCGAGAACCAGGGGCGCTTCTACGTCTACGACTCGCTGCTCAGCGAGTACGCGGCGATGGGCTTCGAGTACGGCTACTCGGTCGAGCGCGCCGAGGCGCTCGTGCTGTGGGAGGCGCAGTACGGCGACTTCGCCAACGGCGCCCAGATCGTCATCGACCAGTACATCTCGGCCTCCGAGCAGAAGTGGGGCCAGCGCTCGTCCGTCGTGCTGCTCCTGCCGCACGGCTACGAGGGCCAGGGCCCCGACCACTCCTCGGCCCGCATCGAGCGCTACCTGTCGCTCGCGGCGCAGGACAACATGACGATCGCGCGGCCCTCGACGCCCGCGTCCTACTTCCACCTGCTGCGCCGCCAGGCGTACGCACTGCCGCGCAAGCCGCTCATCGTGTTCACGCCGAAGGCGATGCTGCGCCTCAGAGGCGCGACGAGCGAGATCGCGGACTTCACCTCGGGCTCGTTCCAGGGCGTGATCGACGATCCGGATTCCTCGAACCCGGCCGCGGTCCGGCGCGTGCTCATGGTCGCGGGCAAGATCTACTACGACCTCAAGTCCGAGCTCGCGAAGGCCCCGAACCCTGAGATCGCCGTCGTGCGGCTCGAGCAGTTCTACCCGGTGCCCGATGCGGAACTGCTCGCCGTCAAAGCGAAGTACCCGGCCGCCGAGTTCGTCTGGGTGCAGGACGAGCCCCGCAACCAAGGTGCGGCACCGTTCCTCAACCGCGAGGTGCGTCGGCTCGAACTGCCGGGCTTCCGCATCGTGTCGCGCCCGATCTCGGCCTCCCCGGCCGCCGGGACAGCCCAGCGCCACCAGGCCCAGCAGGCGACACTGCTCGCCGAGGCGCTGAGCTTCTAACCGCGGAACGCAGCCGCAGGGCGCTCAGCCGGCGGTCGAGATCTCGTGGATCCTCAACTCGACCATCGCGCGAAGCTCTTCTGGCGCGGATTCCTTGCACGCGCGCTGCACGAGCGCCGTGAGCACGATGTTCACCCGCTCCTCGGTCGAGCACGTCTCGCACCCGGCGAGGTGCTCGCGGATGTCGGCGGCATCCTGCGCGGCAAGTTCGTTCCTGAGGTATTCCTCAAGGTCTCGTTTGGCCTGATCGCATCCGCAGTCAGTCATCTGGCACCTCCGGCGGCGGGCGCCACAATGCCCCGCTCGCGCGCATAGTCGGTTAGCAGGCCCCGCAACATCCGCCTGCCACGGTGCAGGCGACTCATCACGGTCCCGATGGGGGTCTTCATGATGTCGGCGATCTCCTGGTAGGAGAACCCCTCGACATCGGCGAGGTAGACGGCCATCCGGAAGTCCTCGGGGATGGCCTGCAGGGCGTCTTTCACCGCCGAATCCGGCAGGTGGTCGAGCGCCTCGGCCTCGGCCGAGCGGGACGAGGTCGCCGTCGTCGACTCGGCGCCGCCGAGTTGCCAGTCCTCGAGCTCGTCGACCGCGCTCTGGTAGGGCTCGCGTTGCTTCTTGCGGTACGAGTTGATGTACGTGTTCGTGAGGATGCGGTAGAGCCAGGCCTTGAGGTTCGTGCCCTGCTCGAACTGCTTGAACGCCGCGAACGCCTTGACAAAGGTCTCCTGGACGAGGTCCTCGGCATCGGCCGCGTTGCGGGTCATGCGCAGCGCGGCAGCGTAGAGCTGGTCCAAATACGGAAGGGCCTGCTCCTCGAAGAGGGCGCCCAGATCCGGCTCGGTGGAAGTCATCGGCGCCCAGTCTACGTTGCGGTCATCCGAGGTCGGCCAGGCGGTACGCGGATGCGCGAGCACTGCAGCTGCATGCACCGGGACGACCTCCTTCGCTGTCACGGAAACGGGGTGACCGGCTTTCCAGTCGTTACCCTTGAACCGATGCTCGAGCGCAAATATTCCGCCCCTGAGTTCGACCCGCTGGCCGACGAACGGCTGGAGGCCGCTGGCGCGCTCTGGGCCGCACCCACGGCATCCGGCCCGCTCGACGCGCTCGTGCACCTGCCCGGGTCGAAATCGCTGACCAATCGCGAGCTCGTGCTGGCGGGGCTGGCCGAGGGCCCGTCGCTGCTGCGCGCCCCGCTGCACTCGCAGGATTCCGACCGGATGGTCGAGGCGCTGACCGCGCTCGGGACTCGTATCGAGCGCGTGCCCGGCGACTCCCCGTTCGGCCCCGACCTGCTCGTCACCCCCGCGTCCGAGCTCACCGGCTCGACGACGATCGAGTGCGGCCAGGCGGGCACGGTGATGCGCTTCACTCCCCCGCTCGCGGCGCTCGCGCTCGGACCGACGACCTTCGACGCCGACGATTCGGCGCGCGGGCGCCCGATGGGCACGATGGTCGACGCGCTGCGCTCACTCGGTGTCGACATCGCCGACGACGGCCGCGGTGCCCTGCCCTTCACCGTGCACGGCACGGGTGCTGTGGTCGGCGGCGAGCTCACCATCGACGCCTCGCGCTCGAGCCAGTTCGTCTCCGGATTGCTGCTGGCAGCGCCCCGCTTCGAGAGGGGCCTCGTGCTGCACCACGCGGGCGAGCGGCTGCCGAGCCTTCCCCACATCGAGATGACGATCGCCGTCCTCGCCGCGCGCGGGGTGGCGGTCGAGGCGCCCGAGCCCGGTACCTGGGTCGTGGCACCGCAGCCCATCCGGGCGCGCGACGTCGACATCGAGCCGGACCTCTCCAACGCGGCACCCTTCCTCGCCGCCGCCCTCGCCGCGGGCGGCCGCGTCGCGGTCGCCGGGTGGCCGAGGGCGACGACCCAGGTGGGGGCGCAGCTCGCCCAGCTGCTGCCGCGGTTCGGCGCGTCCGTCGCCGTCGACGGCGACCGGCTCACCGTGTCGTCGGACGGGCGGATCAGCGGAGTGGATCTCGACCTCTCCGCGGCGGGCGAGCTCGCACCCGCGCTCGCCGCGCTCGCGGCGACGCCGAGCACGCTCACCGGCATCGGGCACATCCGCCACCACGAGACCGATCGCCTCGCCGCCCTCGCCGCCGAGATCGCCGGCCTCGGCGGTTCCGCGACCGAGCTGCCCGACGGCCTGCGCATCGAGCCGCGGCAGCTGCACGGCGGCGTGTGGCACTCCTATGAGGACCATCGGATGGCGACCTCCGGCGCCCTCATCGGGCTGCGGGTCCCCGGCGTCGCCATCGCCGGCATCGAGTCGACGGCGAAGACGATGCCCGAGTTCCCCGAACTGTGGCGCGACCTGCTCCGCGGGGCGCGCCCGTGATCCGCCGGGTAGCCGCTTGACCTGGCTCAGCGAGGGCGAGGACGAGCCGTACGGCGAGTACGACGAGTCTTCGGCGCGCGTGCGAGCGAACCCGAGGGGCAGCCGCCCGCGCAGCAAGATCCGCCCCGGCCATGAGGATGCCGCCACAGGCCGGGTGCTCTCCGTCGACCGCGGCCGCAGCACGGTGCTCGTCGGCGAGGGCAGCGCCGAAGAGCACGAGGTGCTCGCCACCCGGGCGAGCGAGTTGCGCCGCCAGACGATCGTGACCGGCGACCAGGTCGACCTCGTCGGCGACACCGGCGGCGGCCCCGACGCCCTCGCGCGCATCGTGCGCGTGCACGAGCGCACCACGCTGCTCAGGCGCTCGGCGGATGACACCGACGAGGTCGAGCGCGCCATCGTCGCCAACGCCGACCAGATGCTCATTGTCGTGGCCGCCGCGAACCCGGAGCCGCGCACCCGCCTCGTCGACCGCTACCTCGTCGCCGCGTACGACGCGGGCATCGCCCCCCTGCTGGTGGTCACGAAGACCGACATCGCCGACCCGGCGCCATTCCTGGCGAATTTCGCCGGCCTCGACCTGCCGGTGTTCCGGAGCGGCAACGACCGGATGCCCCTCGACGCCGTCGCCGCAGCGCTCCTCGGCCACACCACGGTCGCGGTCGGGCACTCCGGAGTCGGCAAGTCCACCCTCGTCAACGCGCTCGTCCCGGCCGCGAACCGGGCGACCGGGCACGTCAACGAGGTCACGGGGCGCGGTCGGCACACCTCCTCGTCGACGGCGTCGCTGCGGGTGCGCCGCGGGGCGGAATCCGGCTGGATCATCGACACCCCCGGGGTGCGCTCGTTCGGTCTCGGACATGTCCGACCCGAGAGCATCCTCAAGGCGTTCGGCGACCTCGACGAGATCGCGAAGGACTGCCCGCGCGGCTGCACGCACCTGCCCGACTCGCCCGACTGCGCCATCGTCGAGGCGGTCGCCGCGGGCCGTCTCGGCCCGCAGGGCGCCGCCCGCCTCGACTCGCTGCAGCGGCTGCTCACCGTCCTCGGGCGATAGCGTGGAGGCGTGCCCGATACCGCACCCGACCATCTGCTCCACGTCGGCGACCGCGCGCCCGTCTTCACCCTGCCCGACGAGCACTCCCTGCCGATCTCACTGCTCGACTTCCGCGGCACGAAGACGATCGTGTACTTCTACCCCCGGGCGATGACCCCGGGCTGCACGACGCAGGCGTGCGATTTCCGCGACAGCCTCGGCCCGCTGCAGACGGCCGGGTACCTCGTCGTCGGCATCTCGAAGGACTCCCCCGAGCGCCTCGCCCGGTTCGCCGAGCGCGACCACCTCACCTTCCCGCTGCTGTCGGATTCCGACCTCGCGGTCCACCGCCGGTACGGCGTCTGGGGCGAGAAGAAGCTCTACGGCAAGGTCGTCACCGGGGTGCGGCGCTCGACGTTCGTCCTCGACGAGAACGGCATCCTCACCCACACCTTCTACAACACCAAGGCGACGGGCCACGTCGCGATGCTGCGCAACCGCCTCGGCGTCTGATCGTCCCGCGCTCGACCTCGGGCGCTCGAAGCGCCCGCTGCGGAATCGCGGCGGTGGTTCACCGGAGAGGCGTCAATCATGCGCCGGACGCCGGAACAACCAGTCGAGCGTGCTGCGGAGCGTCGCCCGCAGGGTGCGACCAAGTCGCCACTCCCGCCAGGTGAGCCAGACGATCACCACGTCGAACAGCGTCAAGGCGGCGACCGTGATCGTCGGGGCGGTCAGGAGCTGGTAGACCTGGAAGGCGACGAAGGCGAGCAGAGCGGCGATCGCCCACGGGTACACCTTCGCCGAACCCCTCAGGAGCGCCGCGACGATGGCGAGCTTCACCACTCCGTGGAGCAGCAGGTAGACGGCGAGAAACGTCATATCGCCCGAGCCGAGATGCGCGACCCCGTGCACCAGCAGATTGGCGAGGATATCGTGCGGATCCTCGCGCAGTTCGCGAGCGGTCACCGCGCCGACGTCGCCTTGCAGCTGCACGGGATTCACGAACAGCAGCGCAACGCCGCCGACGAGCTCGGCCAACCCGTCGATGCCCTTGACGAGGACCCCGATCAGGAAAACGAGATCAAGCACCCGCTGTCTCACGCGGCACCTCCTCCGATCAGTGTCTCCCCCCGAGACTCAGGAGTCTTGCAGAGGGAACGCCATCGAGGCGGCTAGGCCGGGTGCGTCCGCACGGCGCGCAGCGCCCACAGGATCGAGACGACGTCGACGCCCTCCTGGCACCACGCGCCGATGATCGCCGGCAGCACCCCGAACGCGCCGACCACCATGAGGGCGAGGCTGAGGGCGAGCCCGACCCAGATGCTCTGCAGTGCGACCTGCACGGTCTCGCGCCCGGTTGCGAGGGCGAGCACGACTCGTGAGATGTCATCGCGCAGGATCACGATGTCGGCCGACTGGCTCGCCGCCGTCGCCCCGCGCGCGCCCATCGCGATGCCGACCTCGGCGGCGGCGAGGACCGGTGCGTCGTTGACGCCGTCGCCGACCATGACGACGGGCCGGTCGGCGAAGGCGTGCACGGCGAGCACCTTGTCCTCGGGCAGGCAGGCCGCGTGGACGTCGTCGATGCCGACCTCAGCGGCGACATGGCGGGCGGTGACCTCGGCGTCGCCGGTGAGCATGGCGATATCGAGGATGCCGGCGGCGCGCAGGCCGTCGACGGTGGCCTTGGCGTCCGGGCGCACCTCGTCGCGCAGCACGAACGCCCCGGCGAAGGCGCCGTCGATGCCGACGTAGACGGCGAGCTCGCCGGGCTGGAGGTCGGCGGCCGCGAATCCGCTCGCCTCGGCGGCGACGAAGTCCGCACGGCCGACCACGATCCGGTGCCCCTCGGCGGTCGCCGTCACGCCGCTCGCGGTGAGCTCCTCGGCGGTCTCGGCCGCGGGCGCGTCTCCCGCATAGGCGGTGATCGCATGCGCGAGGGTGTGGACCGACGCCTGCTCGGCGGCGGCGGCGAGGCGCACTGCGAACGCGACGTCTACACCCGGCGCCGGCCGGAAAGCGATGACCTCGGGCTCGCCCCGCGTGAGAGTGCCCGTCTTGTCGAAGGCGACGGTCTTGGCACGCCACAGCCGCTCGAGCGTCGCGCTGCTCTTGACGATGATGCCGTCGCGCGCGGCGCGGCTCATGCCGGCCATGAACGCGACGGGCGCCGCGATGATGAGCGGGCACGGCGTGGCGACGACGAGGACCTCGGCGAAGCGCTCCGGGTTGCCGGACCACCACCACGCGAGTCCGCCGATCGCGTACGCGATCGCCGTGAACGGCACGGCGAAGCGGTCGGCGAGGCGCACCATCGGCGACTGGCTGCCCGTCGCCTGCTCGACGAGCGCGACGATGCGCTGGTATTGGCTTTCGCTCGCGGGCCGCGCCACGGTCAGCTCGACGGCGGTCGAACCGTTCACGCCGCCGCTCAGCACCTCGTCGCCCGCCGATCGCGTGACGGGAAGGCTCTCGCCGGTGATGGAGGACTCGTCGAACTCGCCGCTGGGGCTCGCGAGCACGCAGTCGACGGGCACGAGCTCCCCGACCCGCACGATGATGCGGTCGCCGACGACGAGGCCTTCGACCGGCACGTCCGTGGTGGCGCGGGCGGCGTCCACCCGGTGGGCGATCGACGGCGTGCGGTCGAGCAGCGCGGAGAGGTCGCGGCGGGCCCGGCCGGCAGCGTAGTCCTCGAGCGCCTCGCCGCCGGTGAGCATGAGGACGATGATGAGCGCGGCCCAGTACTCGCCGATGAGCACGGTCGCGACGATGGCGGTGATGGCGAGGATGTCGATGCCGAGGGTGCCCGCGAGCAGCTGGCGCACCATCGACCACGCCGAGCGCACGGCGATGAGGATCGCGAAGCCACCGAGCAGCCACGGCACGGCGGCCGGCCATGCGGCGCTGAAAATGCCGCCGAGGACCGCGACGAAGACGGTGGCGGCCATGAGCGGGAAGCGGCCGATCAGCCGGAAGATGGCGCTCATACCCCGGTTGTACCGACCGCGGCGATCGGCCGCCAGCAAGGGAAGGCTGCCCTGAGCGGTCGGAGCGCCTCGGACGGCCCGGGATCAGCGCTCATCATGGCCGTCGGCGCCGCGCAGCGCCCGGTTCGTCGCAGGCAGGATGACGAGGATGAAGCCCGCGATGCCGAAGACGATGAGCGGCCAACCGGCCCACGCCGTCCCGACGTAGCCCTCGAGGCATCCCACCCCGATCGCGATCTGCAGGAGCTGCCATACGATCGCGAGAGCGCGGACGAACGAGCGGCCGAGCACGGTGCCGACGGTGCAGAGCCCCACCCAGAGGACTGCGACGAACGTGACGACCGCCCAGGCGATGCCGTTGACCACGTCGGACGCATCGCCGCGGAACAGTTCGACGATGACGGTGACGAAGTAGGCGAGCACGAGCAGCGCCTCGACCCCGAGAACCCCGGCAAGAGCCCAGACCGGCGCCGGGCGGCGAGAGCCTTCAGGATTCTTCACAGCGATGTCCCATAAAAAGTCATTGATTTGATGAAACGACCTGTGGAAAAATAACCCAGGTCGAGTTGTCGCTCACAGGGCTGTGGGCAGGTCTTTATCCCCACAGATCTCAGGCCCTGCCACTTGGCTAACCCCAACGCGAACCCCAGGCTAACCCGCTGCCGGATCGTGTCTGCAACACAAGGAGCAATTTTTCATGGATTGGCGCGACCGAGCCGCTTGCCTTACTGCCGACCCCGAGCTGTTCTTCCCGATCGGGAACACCGGGCCGGCGGTCGACCAGATCGAAAAGGCCAAGATGGTCTGCGGCCGCTGCCCCGTGACGGAGACGTGCCTGCAGTACGCCCTCGAGACCGGCCAGGACTCGGGTGTCTGGGGCGGGCTCTCCGAGGACGAGCGCCGCGCCCTCAAGCGCCGCGCGGCCCGCGCCCGCCGCGCGAGCTGATTCTGCGCCGGTCCCGGGTGGCTCGTGCCGCCTGGGACCGAGAACGCGACGATCCACAGGATCGTCACCATCCAGTTCTCGGCGCAGCGCACCCCAGTCGGCCTCTCGAGTCCACGCCGTTCGCGAGCGGACGAGGCGATCGCTCGAGGAGCGGGTTGCATCAGGTTCACGAGCCCGGCTTGAGGTAGCGCAGCGGGATCTCGACCGTCACCTCGGTGCCGGAGCCGGTCATCGTCTGCCAGTCGATCGACCCGCCGAGCTCGCCCTGGATGAGCGAGCGGACGATCTGCGTGCCGAGACCCGCGCCGACCCGACCCTCCGACATTCCCACGCCGTCGTCGATGACGTGGACGACGAGCTCGTCCGTCAAGCGCTCTGCGACGATCTTGACCTGACCGGAGCGGTCGGCGAGGCCGTGCTCGACGGCGTTGGTGACGAGCTCGGTGAGCGCGAGCGCGAGCGGTGTCGCGTACTCGCTCGGCAGCACGCCAAAGTGGCCCTCCTTGAGGGGATGCACCGTCGTGTTGTGGCTCGCGGCGACCTCGGCGACGAGCAGCAGCACCCGGTCGAACACGGCGTCGAAGTCGACCTCCTGGTCGAGGCCCTCCGACAGCGTGTCGTGTACGACAGCGATCGCAGCGACCCGGCGCATGGCCTGCGAGAGAGCGTCCCGCGCCTCGTCCGAGTGCGAGCGGCGCGCCTGGATGCGCAGCAGCGAGGCCACCGTCTGCAGATTGTTCTTCACGCGGTGATGGATCTCGCGGATCGTCGCATCCTTGGTGATGAGCTCCTGCTCCTGGTGGCGCATCTCGGTGACATCGCGACACAGCACGATCGCACCGACGCGTTCGCCGTGGTCGCGGATCGGAATGGTCCGCAGCGTCAGCGTCACGCCGCGCGCCTCGATATCGGTGCGCCACGGCGCGCGCCCGGTGACGACGAGCGGCAGGGACTCGTCGACCTGCATGTGCCCGCTGAGGAGGCCCGTCGTCACCTCGGCCAGCGACTGGCCCTCGAGCTCCTCGGTGAATCCCATTCGATTGAAGGCCGAGAGCGCATTGGGGCTCGCGAAGGTGACCGCCCCCTCGACGTCGAGGCGCAGCAGGCCGTCGGAAGCGCGCGGGTTGCCGCGCCGCGGCATGGTCGGGGCGCCGAGGTCGGGGAAGTCGCCCGAGGCGATCATGCGGAACAGGTCGTTGGCGCAGGCGTTGAAGGTGAGCTCCTGCCGACTCGGCGTGCGCGCCTCGGAGAGGTTGGTGTGCCGAGTCAGCACCGCGATCGGACCGACGACCTCGTGCGCAGGCGTGTGCGTCGAGCGGCGACACACCGGCACGGCCCGCACGCGCGTCGGAGTCTCCTCGTACCACTCGGGTGACTTCGAGTCGACGATCGCACCGGTGTGGAACGCCTCGTTGACCTGCGCGAGCCACTCGGGCCGGATCTTCTGCCCGACGAAATCGCGGTAGAACAGCGTCGCCGCGCTCGACGGGCGCGAGTGCGCAACAGCGAGGTAGCCGTCGTCGGTCGGCACCCAGAGCAGGATGTCGGCGAAGGCGAGGTCGGCGAGCAGCTGCCCCTCGGCGACGAGCAGGTGCATCCACTCGATATCGTCGTCGGCAGCATGCGCTTGGTGCGCGCTGACGAGATCGCTGAGGGCCGACATCGGCCTCAGTCTAGAGCGCGGCGATGCCCGCGATTTCGCGGCTGAAGGCCTGCAGCGCGGCGTCCGGATCGCCCTCGGCAAGGTGTGCCGCGACCCGGATGCCGGCGAAGCGCTCGAGCGCGTCGGCCGCCGCCGCGCTCCGCACCCGGTTGAGGATCACGAGGTGGCGCGCGCCGGGCGCGAGCTCGACCGCATCGTGCCGGGCGCAGAGGTAGCGGTCGACGCTGACGGGGTCGTCCGCGACGACAGCCACGACGGTGCCCGCCGCCCGCAGCGCTGCGTGGGCGGCCTGGTTGCGCCGCGGCGCGAAGAGGTCGCTGACGATCTCCTCATCGGCCTCGAGGTTGAAGCCGCAGTCGACGACGACGACGTCGGACCATGCGGCGAGAGCCGCGAGTACGGAGCGCAGCGGCCGTTCCGCCAGTTCGGGCCAGCGGCCGGCGTCGCGGATTCCGGTGAGGACGCCGAAGGCCGGTGCATCCGGTTCCGCTCCGGCGGGCACCCGCTCGGTCACCGCGGCAAGCGCGGCGCGGTCGAAGCCGTCGCGCTCGACGAGCCGGCACGCCGCCGCGAGCCCGGATGCCTCGTCGGGCAGGCCGAGCCGGCTCGCGACGGCCCCGCCGTAGCTGTCGGCGTCGATGAGGACGGTGCGGCAGCCGGCCCGGGCGAGCTCGCGTGCGATTCCGATGGCGGCCGTGGTGCGCCCGGGGGCACCGGCCGGCCCCCAGACGGCGATGAGGAGGGAGTCCATCCCCCGATCGTCGCCGACGCCGACCGTCGGAGCCGGGTTATCCACACGTCGACCATGCGGGCAGGCATCCCTGTTGAATTTCAGGCATGGCAATGGACTCCGCCCCCAGCGGTGTCGCCAGGTTCCTCACGATCGCCGACGCTGCCCAGCTGTTCTCAGTCGGCGTCGATGAGATCCACGACCTGATCGACAGCGCCGAACTACCTGCACTCCGTCTCGGCCAGGCGTGGCGCATCGACCGCGCCGAGCTCGACGCCTTCGTCGAGCGGCGCTACGAGGAGCAGCGCCGCATCGCGCTGCTGCATGGCTCCGACATCCCCGGCATCGCGGACTTCGCGAGCTGAGCGGGGTCAGAGCCGGACGCAGAGCACGTCGTCGAGAGCGATCGTCCGATAGTCCACGACGGCGCGCTCGCGGCGCGGGGTGCCCGCCGGATGCACAGCGAGATCGAGGTGATCCGAGCCGACCCGGTCGATCGTGCCGTGCCACCCGCCGCCGCGCGTGACCAGCCAGAGGTTGGCGCGGCGCCGGGCGAGGTCGCGAAGCGCGATCGCGAACGGGATGCGCCGCTCGATGCCCCGCGTCGGCAGCACCTCGTCGACGAGCGAGCGCTGGACCTGCTCACGCGTCAGCGACAGCGCGGCGACCGCGGCGAGAGGCACGATGAACTCGTCGCGACCCGAGCGCGCCGAGAGCCAGTCGCGGCCGAGGGCGAGAACGGTCACGACGACGACCTGATCGCTCGGAAACACGAGCCGCACCGGCTCTCCGGCCGCGCGCAGCGCCTCGAGCCGGTCGCGCAGGGTGAGCCGCGCGATGCGCATGCGCTCGCCCTCCGCCCTCCGCGCGGCGGCGCCGGAGTCCAGCGCCGACTCCAATCGGGAGCCGAGGTCGTCGAAGAGAAGCTCGAATCGCATGACGGGCACGGTGCCACAGCCGATAGCGCTCGATGAGTGTTTCTCCACAGTCCGAGCTGCCCGGGCTGGACAGGGGGCGTCACCCCTGATTGAGTGTCGCCCATTCGGGGGACATGAAAGTCCCGTACCGCGCATCACGGAGGATGACATGAGCCTGGCAGCAGCGACCAACGCAGCGACGAAACCCGCCTTCGACCTCGACGAGTTCTTCGGTCGGCAGCGCACCACCGACCTGCCCGATCCGACGACGCTCATCACGAACCTCGCCCGGTGCGTCGTCGAGGTCTTCGCCGGCGCGCGCGAAGTCGAGCAGCTCGCCCGATGGGTCACCGACGACGTCTACGCGCATCTGCTGCGTCGCGCGCTCATCGCACAGCGCGCTCGGCAGGTGAAGGGTCGCGAGATCCGCCGCCCCGATTTCAGCATCCTGTCGACCCACACCTTCGAGCCCCGGCCCGGCGCCTGCGAGGCGACCGTCATCGTGCGGATGCCGCACCGCGTACGCGCCATCGCCCTCCGCCTCGAAGGCCTCGACGGCCGGTGGCGGGCGTCGAGCATCTCGGTGCTGTAGCAGCCCCAGTCTCCCCGCGCGCAGTCGACCAGGACGCGGCCGCTAGCTCTTCTTGCGATCGGCGGCGCGGCGCTGAGCCCGATTCTGAGCGGCGGGGAGCTCGGCGCCGTCCGTGCGCTGGCCGAACGCGCCGCGCGAGCCGCCCTGCTGAGCGGGCGGCTGCTGCGGTGCTGGCGCCTGCTGCGCTTCGCGGCGCGCCTGGGCGCGCGCCGCGCGGTCGGTGGCCGAGCGGTCGAGCGCGCCGGACTGGCCGCGCACCTCGACCTCGCCCTCCTCGGTCGGGGCCGAGTAGCTCAGCGCCGGTGGCTTGGCCGGGGCGAGGCCCTTGGCCGAGACGCCCGCGACCTCGCCGGGTTCGGCCTGCGAGACGTCGACCTCGAGGTTGAAGAGGAAGCCGATGGACTCCTCGCGGATCGCGCCCATCATCTGCTGGTACATCGCGAATCCCTCGCGCTGGTATTCGACCAACGGATCGCGCTGCGCCATCGCGCGCAGGCCGATGCCGTCCTTGAGGTAGTCCATCTCGTAGAGGTGGTCGCGCCAGTGGCGGTCGATGACGGAGAGCACGACGCGGCGTTCGAGTTCGCGCATCGCGGGGCTGCCGAGCTTCTCCTCGCGCACCTCGTAGGCGATCCTCGCGTCCGACACGATCTCGCGCTTGATGTACTCGCGCGTGACCTTGCCCTTGCTGCCGACCTCGGCGACGACCTCGTCGATCGTGATGCTGATGGGGTAGAGCGTCTTGAGCTCGGCCCACAGGCCGTCGAGGTCCCAGTCGTCCGGGGCGCCCTCGCCGATGTGCGAGTCGAGGATCGCGTCGATCGCGGAATCCAGGAACTCCTGCACACGCTCGTGAAGGTCGTCGCCCTCGAGGATGCGACGGCGGTCGGAGTAGATCGCCTCGCGCTGACGGCTCAGCACGTCATCGTACTTGAGGACGTTCTTGCGGATCTCGGCGTTGCGCGCCTCGACCTGCGACTGCGCCGAGCGGATGGCCCTCGAAACGACCCTCGACTCGATGGCGAGGTCGTCGGGTACGCCCGAGCGGCCCATGATCGCCTCGGCCGCCCCCGCGTTGAAGAGCCGCATGAGGTCGTCGGTGAGCGAGAGGTAGAAGCGGCTCTCGCCCGGGTCGCCCTGGCGGCCGGAGCGGCCGCGGAGCTGGTTATCAATGCGGCGCGCGTCGTGGCGCTCGGTGCCGATGACCATGAGCCCGCCTTTCTCAATGACGGAGGCGCGGTCTTCGGCGCGCGCGAGCGCGCCGCCGAGCTTGATGTCCACGCCGCGTCCCGCGAGGTTCGTCGCCACCGTGACCCGCCCCACCGCGCCCGCGTTCGCGATGATCTCGCCCTCGCGTTCGTGGTTCTTCGCGTTCAGCACCTCGTGCGGCACGCCCTCATTCTCTAGGAACGCGCTCACGGTCTCGTTGTCTTCAATGGATACGGTGCCCACCAGGACCGGCTGGCCTTTTTGGTGGCGCTCTTTTACTTGCCGCGCGACGGCGCGATACTT
>NZ_DAIEII010000006.1:0-98130 GCF_027352875.1 Gryllotalpicola sp. | reverse complement strand
CTCCGAAGCTGCACGTCGCGCACGACTCGGGCGAAGGTCCGGCGGTCGTGCTGCTGCACGGGATCGCGTCATCGTCGGTCACCTTCAAGAACGTCATCCCGCTGCTCGACCACCACCGGGTCATCGCCCTCGACCTCCTCGGCTTCGGCGAGTCGCCCGCCCCCGCAGGCGCCGAGTACTCGATGGCGGAGCACGTCGCGGCTATCAAGCGCACGCTGCGCTCGCTGAGGATCCGGGGACCGTACACTCTCGTCGGACACTCCATGGGGGCGCTCTTCGCCGCGCGCATCGCCGCAAGGAATCCGCACCGGATCCGCCGCCTCGTCCTGGTGTCGCCGCCCATCTACATCCTGCCCGCCGAGCTCAGCCGTCTGCACGAGCGGGAACTGATGGGCCTGTACCTGCGCGCCTATCGCTTCATCAGGGAGAACCAGGAGTTCACCCTGCGGAATGCGCACATCCTCCAGAGGCTGCTGCCGGTGCGCGGCATGCTCGACATCACTGAGCGCACCTGGACGCCGTTCGTGAAGTCGCTGGCGAACTCCGTCGAGCAGCAGACCGCACTCAGCGACCTCGCAGACGTGCGGGTGCCGGCCGCGATCGTCGTCGGATCCAACGACGAGTTCACGTCGAGCGGGGCGATGAAGATCGCCGGCCGGCTCGAGGGCGTCAGCCTGCACCGGGTGCCGGGCGGCTACCACATGATCGGCCGACGCCTCGCACGCGCCGTCGTGCAGGCGATCGACGCCTGAGCGCAAGCGCCGGGCTCAGGCGATGGCGGTGCCGAACAGCCGTCCGACCGCGTAGGTGACCGCCATCGTGATAAGACCCATGCCGACGTTGCGCAGAACGGCCTTGAGCCGCGGCGCGCCGCCGAGGCGTGCGCTGAGCAGGCCGGTGATGAGCAACCCGAGCGCGACGGCGATCACGCACACCCACACCCGCCAATCGCCGGGGGGAAGCAGGATCGCAGCCAGCGGAATGAGCGCTCCGGCCGCGAACGAGACCAGCGAAGAGAGTGCTGCGGCCCACGGATTGGTGAGGGCGTCCGGGTTGATGCCGAGCTCCGCATCGGCGTGGGCGCGGAACGCATCTTTCGCGGTGAGGTCCTCGGCGACCTGGCGGGCGAGCTCCGGCCTGATGCCCTTGTCGACGTAGAACTGGGCGAGCTCGTCGAGTTCGTGCTCCGGGAGGTTCTCGAGCTCCCACCTCTCTTTCGCCAGCGCAGCCTTCTCGGAGTCGAGCTGTGCACTGACGGACACATACTCGCCGCCGGCCATCGCGAGCGACCCGGCGACGAGGCCCGCGATGCCGGCGGTCGCGATCGCCACCACGCTGCCGGACGCCCCTGCCACGCCGATGACGATGCCGGCGGTCGAGACGATGCCGTCGTTCGCGCCGAGCACCCCGGCGCGCAGCCAGTTCAGCCGGGGGCCGATATCACCCTGATGCTGCTCCTGCGGATGCCCCAGGCTCATGCGGCACCGCGCCAGAGCGCACGAGCACCGGTGTCGCCGACGATGATCATCGAGACAATCGCGAAAACCGCCACGACGCTCAGGGCGATCGCGATGACGACGGAGAGGACGCGGGCGGTGCGGGGATCCGCCACGAGGGCCGCGGAACGGCCCGGGCGCGGCCGCGTGAAGTAGCGGGGCCACGCCCAGTGCACCCAGGTGCCGGCGAACAGCAGTGCGGCTCCGGCGACCGCGACATCCGCGATCTGGGTGTGCGCGGTGATCGCCGCAGTCCGCGTCACCTGCTCCGCGAGCGCCTCTCCCGACTGCTGGGTGACCAGGGTCGCAAGGAACGCGAGAGTAGCGAGCACCGGCAGGACGATGCCGAGCCAGTTGCGCATCTTCGGAATCCATGCGGCGGCGAGGGCAAGCAGGGCGACGACCGGCACCGAGATCACCGCCGCGTGGACGAAGAGAGGGTGCAGCGGCAGTCCGCCGAAAAGCCAGGACATGCGAATAACTCCGTCGATTCGCGAAGGGGATCAAAAGGCGGCACCGTCTGATCGGTCCGATCTGGCGGACCCGCACACCTGTCTACCGGCTGGAATCATCGCGCGCCAGCGAGGCGAGGCTACCCTTATCGGGCCGCGGCACCTGCGGCCGCTACTTCCGACCCTGCGCCGCGACGGCCGCAGCACCCGCCGCCGCCGCCTCGGGGTCGAGGTACTCGCCCGGGTCGAGGGGGGTGAAATCCTTGTCGAGCCGGTAGACGAGCGGGATTCCGGTGGGGATGTTGAGCCCGGCGATGTCGGCGTCGGAGATGCCGTCGAGGTGCTTCACCAGCGCGCGCAGCGAGTTCCCGTGCGCGGTGACGAGCACGGTCTGGCCGCTCGCGAGCGACGCGGTGATGTCGGACTCCCAGTACGGGAGGAAGCGGTCGATGACGTTCTTCAGCGCCTCGGTGCGGGGGACCTCGCCGTCGATGCCGAGGTAGCGCGGGTCGTGCACCTGCGAGTACTCGCTGTCGTCCGGGAGCGGGGGCGGCGGCACGTCGAAGGAGCGTCGCCATACCGCGAACTGCTCCTCGCCGAACTCTGCGAGGGTCTGGGCCTTGTCCTTGCCCTGGAGGGCGCCGTAGTGGCGCTCGTTGAGGCGCCAGGAGCGCTTCACCGGAATCCAGAGACGGTCGGCGGTGTCGAGGGCGAGATTCGCGGTCTGGATCGCCCGGGAGAGCAGGCTGGTGTAGAGAATGTCGGGCAGCAGGCCCGAGGAGGCGAGGAGCTCGCCGGCGTGCTTCGCCTCAGCGACGCCCTGCTCGGTGAGACGCACGTCGACCCAGCCGGTGAACTGGTTGGACCGGTTCCACTGCGACTGGCCGTGGCGAAGCAGGATGAGCGTGTAGGAGGCAGCCATGGAGCCAGCCTAGCCAGGCGCCAAGATAGGGGAATGGCGGGTCGAAGCAGGGCGATCGGGGTGATCACCCGCGGCACCACGAACACCAATCGGCTGCGCCGCGTCGACCGCTGGATCGCCGCGCAGGGCGCCCTGCGGTCGGCATCCGATCCGCTCGTCGTCGACCTCGGGTACGGGGCCAGCGCTGTCACGACGTTCGAGCTGTGGTCGCGGCTGGCGAGGGCGCGGCCGGATGTCTCGGTCGTGGGACTCGAGATCGACCCGGGCCGGGTGGCGACCGCGCGCGCCCAGCTGGACGCGGTGAAGGAGGGACTGACGCCGTTCGACCCCGGGATGGCGGTCTCGTTCGAGCGCGGCGGATTCGAGGTGCCGCTGCCCCTGGGCCGCCGCGCCGCCGTCATCCGGGCGTTCAACGTGCTGCGGCAGTACCGCGAGGACGAGGTCGCCGGGGCCTGGGCGCGGATGACCGCCCGGCTGCAGCCGGACGGGATCCTCGCCGAGGGCACCTGCGATGAGATCGGACGCGTGAGCTCGTGGGTCGCCCTCGGGCCGGAGGGGCCGCATACCTTCACCATCTCGCTCAGGTTGGCCGGCCTCGAATCGCCGGCCGTCGTCGCCGAGCGGCTGCCCAAGGTGCTCATCCACCGGAACGTGCCGGGCGAGCGGATACACGATTTCGTCGCCGCGCTGGATTCCGCCTGGACGCGCGCCGCGCCGCTGTCCGCCTACGGCGTGGTCCAGCGCTGGCTGGGCGCGATCTCGACGCTCAAGGCCGAGGGCTGGCCGGTGATCGGCGGCACGACCCGCTGGCGGCTCGGCGAGGTCACCGTGCCGTGGCAGGCCGTCGCGCCGGCCTAGCCGAGCTTGAGGAGCGCGTCCTCGACGGCGACCCAGGCGAGCATCGCGCACTTCACCCGTGCGACATAGCGCGAGGCGCTCTGGAACACGACCGCGTCGCCCAGCAGGGCCTCGTCGCCCTCGACCTCGCCGCGCGAGCGCATCATCGCCCGGAATCCGGCGATGCGCGAACGCAGCTGCTCGGGGCTGTCCCCGGGGGCGAGGTCGGCGAGGATCGACGCCGAGGACTGCGAGATCGCGCAGCCGTGGCCCTCCCAGCTGATCCCCTCGATGGCGCCCTCCGGTCCGAGGTGCAGCCGCACCGTCACCTCGTCGCCGCAGGTCGGGTTGAGCTGATGCGACTCGGCCGCGGCGCCGTCGCGGAGCCCGAAACCGTGCGGGGTACGGGCGTGGTCGAGGACGACGTCGCGGTAGAGGTCGGCAAGGTCGCTCATGACGCCGCCCCGAAGAATCCGCGCACTCCGGCGAGGCGCTCGAGGAAGGCATCCACCTCGGCCTCGGTGGTGTAGAGGTACGTGCTCGCCCGCGTCGTCGCGGTGACGCCGTAGCGGCGGTGCAGCGGCTGGGCGCAGTGATGACCGACGCGCACGGCGATGCCGGCGTCGTCGAGGTACTGGCCGACATCGTGCGCGTGCACGCCGTCCACGACGACGCTGACCAGCCCCGCGCGCTCGACGCCGAGGCCCGGACCCAGCACCCGGATGCCGGGAAGACTCGCCACCCCGCTGTGGAGGCGCACCGCAAGCTGCGATTCGCGCGCTTCGATCCGCTCGAGGCCGACGCGCTGCAGGTAGCGGACCGCCTCGGCGAGTGCGATCGCCTGGGAGACCTTCTGGGTGCCCGCCTCGAAGCGCTGGGGAGCGGGCAGGAATTCGGCACGCTCCAGCGTGACGGTGGTGATCATGGAGCCGCCGGTGAGGAACGGCGGCAGGGCATTGAGGAGCTCCGCACGGCCGTAGAGGACGCCGATCCCGTTCGGGCCGAGCATCTTGTGCCCGGAGAACGCCGCGAAGTCGACGCCCAGCGCCTTCACCTCGAGCGGACGGTGCGGAGCCGACTGGCAGGCGTCGAGCACGACGAGCGCACCGGCCGCGTGCGCCAGCGAGACAAGGTGCTCGACCGGGTTCACCGTGCCGAGCACGTTGGAGACGTGCGCGAAGGCGACGAGGCGGGTGCGCTCCCCGATGACCTCGGCGGCCTCGCCGAGACGCAGCGCGCCCTCATCGTCGAGGTGGATGATCCGCAGCGTCGCGCCGGTGCGCGCGGCGAGTTCCTGCCAGGGGATGAGGTTCGCGTGGTGCTCCATCTCGGTGGCGACGATCTCGTCGCCCGGGCCGAGGCGGAAGCGATCGGCCTCCGGGCCGCCGCGGCCTGCCGACGCGTTGGAAAGCGCATAGGCGACGAGATTGAGCGCCTCGGTGGCGTTCGACGTCCACACCACCTCGTCCGGCCGTGCGCCGATGAACCCGGCGACCGTCTCGCGCGCCTGCTCGAACACCTCGGTGGCCTCGGCCGCGAGGGTGTGCGCGCCGCGATGCACCGCGGCGTTGAGGTGAGTGAGGAACTCGCGCTCGGCATCGAGCACCTGCACGGGGCGCTGCGCCGTCGCCGCGGAGTCGAGGTAGACGAGCGGGTGGCCGCCCATCTGCTCGCGCAGGATCGGGAAGTCCTCGCGAAGGCGGTAGACCTCGGATTCTTCCAATGCGGTCGCAGCGGCGATCGTCGGCGCGATGGAGCTCATCCTCCGAGCCTAGGCGCGCAACGCGCACCGCGACCCGGCACGTCACGTCACGACGGGCTAACGGGTGCGCGCGCCCAGCCGCGGCAGGCGGGGCACGTCGGCGGTGGCGCCGGCGCCGGGCGGGACGATGACCTCCTGCGCCGCGGCGACGTCGCCGCCCTCGGCGCGCACCATGAGCACGGCGTCCGTCGGCGTCGAGCGCTTGACGACGGCGAGGGCGATAGGGCCGAGCTCGTGGTGGATCGCCGCCGAGGTGATGAGGCCGACGGGATCCCCCCCGAGCAGCACCGGGTCGCCGTGAGCGGGCAGCACCGCATCGCTGCCGTCGAGGTGCAGCATGACGAGGCGGCGCGGCGGGTGGCCGAGGTTGTGCACCTTCGCGACCGTCTCCTGCCCGCGGTAGCAGCCCTTGCTGAGGTGCACGGCGCTGCGCAGCCAGTCGAGCTCGTGCGGGATGCTGCGCTCGTCCACCTCCGCGGCGGCGCGAGGCCGCCACGCGGCGATGCGCAGCGCTTCGAGCGCGGCGGTGCCTGCCAGCGGTGCACCAGATTCCGCGAGCCTCTGCTGCTCGTCGGGGCTGACGATGCTCTCGTACCAGCTCCACTGCGCGGCCGGGTGCTCGCCGAGCGCGTACTGGTGGCCGCCCGCCGTAACGTGCGACCACGGGTCGTGCCACTCGGCCACGATCTCGTGATCTCCACCGGATCGCTGCGCGATCCAGTCGGTCAACGGGATCGAGGAGCCGATCACGGCGTACTCGCCGGTGGCGTCGCGCGGCTCGACCCGCAGCATGAAGCGCATCTTCGTCAGGAATCCGAGCAGCCCGTCGACCTCGGGGCGGTCGACGATGAGCCAGGCCGTCGCGCCGTCGTCGACGACCTTCGCCGCCCATTCGATGCGGCCGGTCGGGTCGAGGACGAGCAGCTCGGTGGACTCGCCGGGCGCGAGGCCGAGCAGTTCCTGCGAAGTGATGGAGTTGAGCCAGGAGAGCCGGTCCGGGCCGGGCACCGCGATGACGCCGCGCGAGGAAAGGTCGACGATCGCGTCCCCGCGTTCGAGAGCGCGCTGCTCGCCGAGCGGGTTGCCGTAGTGCCAGACGGCACCCTCGTCGGGCCAGGGCGCGGCGACGGCGCCCGCCAATCGGAGGAAGGGATTACTGCTCACCGCGCCACCTGCCTGCCGCGGCGGAGGTGCGCGCGACGGTCCACCGGACCACCGCCGTCAGCGAGCGCGTCCGCATCAGTCCACCTTCGCGAGGCGTGCCGAGGCGTGGGTGCGCAGGTGCTGGCCGAGCGCCGCGATGTCCCACGCCCAGAGCAGGTGCCCTTCGACGAGCCCGTAGAGGCGAGTCGCCGCAGCGTACTCCTTCGCCCCGGCAGTGCGCATCACGGCGTCCGTCGCGAGGTCGATGCGGGGGCCCTTCACCTGTCCGAGATACACCTCGCTGACACCGTCCGGATGCACGAGCGAAACCTCGATGTCGAAGCCGTCGGCGGCATTGCGCAGTGTCTCGACCTCGTCCGCACTGCCGAAGGGGCGCTCCCCCACTCCGGGCAGCATGCCGGGGCCGGGATCGCCCGGCTGCAGCGGGCGCGACAGTCGCCAGTAGCCGGTCTCGGCCACCAGCGGCGTGTGCGCGTCGTCGAGCACCCACGAGTACGCGCTGTAGTTGAGGTACGGCAGGCCGTCCTGGCTGAAGCTGATCCGCTGGCCGAATTCGCGCTGCACGTGGTCGGTGCCGATCGTGTAGTCGAGCACGCCGGTGCCCTCCCACACGCCGAGCAGCCACGACAGCGGCACGATCTCGGCGGGAACGCCGATGGGCAGCTCGATCACGAGCGGCCGCTCAGCGCTGGCCGCGGAAGAGGTTGTAGACGACGAGAACGGCCGTGCCGGCGATCGCGAGCCCCGCAAGGCCCAGCAGACCGACGAAGACGAGTTCCAGCGTCACGAGCATGAGACCGAGTCTACCGGTGGAGAAGGAAAACGACGCCAGTCGCGACCACGAGAATGATGACCGCGCCGGTCACGGAGGCGCCGAGGCGGCGCACGAAGCCGCGCTTCTCCTGGGTGGCGAGTTGGATGCACAACGACAGCACGGTGCACCCGCCGAGCGAGATGCCGAGCCAGGCGGCGTCCTCGAACGCGCGCGAGAAGATCGCGATGAGAACGCCGGCCGCGAGCGCCGCCGCCCACACCGCCGCGACGGTGCCGCTCGCCGCCGCGACAGGCAGGGAATCGGAGGACATACGCCCATTCTGCCGCTCAGCACCTGCCCGGCGATCTGTAACCTGCCCGTCATATAGAATTCTCGGCAAAGCGGTCGAGGTGGAGGTGTTATGGCGCAGCTGCTGATCTTGACGTCCGCCCAAGATCACGACGTGCTGCCTGCCCTCGGGCTCCTCACCCACCGCACCCGCACCGTACCCGCAGACGCCTCGTCCCTCGTCAACGCTCCCAGCTGCGACATCATCTTCATCGACGCCCGCCGCGACCTCGTGGGGGCCAAATCCCTCGCGAAGCTGCTCGAGACCACCGGCTCCGCCACTCCGCTGCTGCTCATCCTCACCGAGGGCGGCCTGCCGGCGGTGAACGCCGACTGGGGCATCAGCGACGTCGTCCTCGCCGACGCCGGCCCCGCCGAGGTCGACGCGCGCATCCGGCTCGCCATCGACCGGCAGTCGCGCGACTCGCAGGGCTCCAAGATCCAGACCTCCGGCGTCGTCATCGACGAGGCCAGCTTCTCGGCCAAAGTGCACGGCCGCTCCCTCGACCTCACCTTCAAGGAGTTCGAGCTGCTGCGCTTCCTGGCGACGCATCCCTCGCGCGTCTTCACCCGCGAACAGCTGCTCAGCGAGGTATGGGGCTACGACTACTTCGGCGGCACCCGCACGGTCGACGTGCACGTGCGGCGCCTGCGTGCCAAGCTCGGCGACTCCGAGTCGCTCATCGGCACGGTGCGCAACGTCGGCTACCGCTTCAACGTCTTCGAAGACGGCCAGTGACCCGGGAGGGGCTCGTCGCGGCGGATGCCGCGATCGCGCCCGTCCTCCCTTTCGACGAGCAGACCCGGCTCGATGTGGCCGCCGGCCGCCGACTCGCGTACGAGATCCACGCCATCGACGGCGAGGTCGTCGGGTACGGGGTGCTCGGCCGCGGCCAGCTCGACCTGGAGCTTGCGCCCCGCTGGCGCGGCCTCGGACTCGGCAGGACCGCTGCCGAGTCGCTGCTCGCCCTCGCCGGCACCGGCGCCCTGACGGCCTGGTCGCACGGCGACCACCCGGCCGCGCGCACCCTCGCCGCACGATTCGGATTCCGCGCGGCGCGCACCCTGTACCGGATGACGGCCACTCGTCTCGACCCGCGCGCCGCGCCGAGCGGGCCTGCCGCCGAGATCGCTGCGTTCCGCCCCGGCGCCGACGACGCGGGGTGGCTGGCCCTCAACGCCCAGGTCTTCGCAGACCATCCCGAGCAGGGTGGCGTCACGCTCGCCGACCTCCAGGAGCGGATGGCCGAGCCGTGGTTCCAGGCCGGCGACTTCCTCGTCGCCCGCGACCCGGATGGCGCCATGGTCGGCTACTGCTGGACCAAGTTCGAGCCCGGCGATGACGCCGGCGAGATCTACGTCCTCGGCGTCGAGGGCCGCGTCCGCGGAACAGGCCTCGCCGGCCGCCTGCTCGCCGCCGCCGCCGCGCTGCGGACGCCGCCGGCCGGCTGGTTCCTCTACGTCGACGGCGATAACGACAACGCCATCCGGCTGTACCGGCGGTGGGGTTTCGAGGTCGCCGAGACCCACGTGCAGTACGCCCGCCCGTAGCCTGTAGCCCGGAATCCGGCGTCACCGCCAGTTCACCCGCGCCACAGTGCCCGGTCGGGGCGGGATGACATGATGAAACGCATGGACGCCGAGAACCTCGTGGACGAGACGCCCGCCTACGACATCGACGACGACTTCGAGCCGTGGGCGGCGAATGCCGACGCGACGCTCCCGCACGACCGCTACATCGACCGCGAGCTGAGCTGGCTGTCCTTCAACCAGCGCGTGCTGGAGCTCGCCGAAGATCAGACGCTGCCCGTCCTCGAGCGCACCAACTTCCTCGCGATTTTCGCAAGCAACCTCGACGAGTTCTTCATGGTGCGCGTCGCCGGTCTCAAGCGGCGCATCATCACCGGCATCGCGGTTCCGACGAACGTCGGCAAGGCGCCGCTCGACGTCCTCGCCGACGTCGCCGAGCGCGCGCACGCCCTGCAACTGAGGCATGCCACGGCGTTCCGCGAGCTCGTCTACCCGGAGCTCGCGAGGGCCGGCATCACGCTCGTCGAGTTCGCGAGCCTCGACGCGGCCGAGCGCGCCCAGCTGCGCGATGTCTTCAGCAAACAGATCTTCCCCGTGCTCATGCCGCTCGCCGTCGACCCGGCGCACCCGTTCCCCTACATCTCGGGCCTGTCGCTCAACCTCGCAGTGCGGGTGCGGCACCCCAAGACCCTCAAGGAGCAGTTCGCGCGCCTCAAGGTTCCGACGAACGTGCTGCCGCGCTTCGTGCGCGTCGGTGCGGGGAGCGCGCGCAGCGTGAGATACGTCCTCCTCGAGGACCTCATCGCCAACCACCTCGGCGACCTGTTCCCCGGCATGGAGGTGCTCGATCACCACCTCTTCCGTGTCACCCGCAACGAGGACGTCGAGATCGACGAGGACGAGACCGAAAACCTGCTGCAGGCGCTCGAGAAGGAGCTGCTGCGCCGCCGCTTCGGGCCGCCCGTCCGCCTCGAGGTGCAGGACGGCATCGACCAGGTCACCCTCGACCTGCTCGTGCGCGAGCTCGACATCACCGAGCAGGAGATCTACCGGCTGCCCGGTCCCCTCGACCTGCGCGGGCTGTTCGACCTCGGCCGCCTCGACCGCCCCGAGCTCAAGTACGCGCCCTATGTGCCGACGACGCCGGTCGCGTTCCAGACGAGCGAGCCCAACCAGCCCGCCGACATCTTCGCCGCCCTCCGCCGCCAGGACGTGCTCGTGCACCACCCCTACGAGTCCTTCGCGACGAGCGTGCAGGCGTTCCTCGAGCAGGCGGCGCACGATCCCGATGTCCTCGCCATCAAGCAGACGCTCTACCGCACCAGCGGCGACAGCCCGGTCGTCGAGGCGCTTATCGCCGCCGCGGAGGCGGGCAAGCAGGTGCTCGCCCTCGTCGAGATCAAGGCGCGCTTCGACGAGCAGAACAACATCGAGTGGGCCCGCAAGCTCGAGCGCGCCGGCGTCCACGTCGTCTACGGTCTCGTGGGCCTCAAGACGCACTGCAAGCTGGCCCTCGTCATCCGTCAGGAGAAGGGGCAGCTGCGCCACTACAGCCATATCGGCACCGGCAACTACAACCCCAAGACGAGCCGCATCTACGAGGACCTCGGCCTCTTCACCGCCGACGACCAGGTCGGCAAGGATCTCACTCGGCTCTTCAACGAGCTCTCCGGGTACGCCATCGAGAGGAAGTTCAAGCGCCTGCTCGTCGCCCCGCTGCACCTGCGCAAGGGATTGCTCAAGGCGATCCTCGCCGAGCAGAGCAACGCCGAGGCGGGCAAGCCCAGCGGGATCCGGATCAAGGCCAACTCCCTGGTCGACGAGGCAATCATCGACGCCCTCTACCACGCGAGCCGCGCCGGCGTTCCGATCGACATCTGGGTGCGCGGGATCTGCGCGATCAGGCCGGGCCAGGAGGACTACTCGCAGAACATCCGGGTGCGCTCGACCCTCGGACGCTACCTCGAGCACTCGCGCATCTTCCGCTTCGTGGGCGACGGCGAGCCTCTCGTCTACATCGGCAGCGCTGACATGATGCACCGCAACCTCGACCGGCGCATCGAGGCGCTCGTGCGCCTCACCCGGCCCGAGCACATCGCCGACATCGACGAGATGTTCGACCTGGCGATGAGCGACACCACCGCGTCGTGGGCGCTCGAATCCGACGGCACCTGGCTGCGCCGCAGCATCGCCGAGGACGGCGCACCGCTGGCCGACATGCAGGACCGCCTCATGCAGATCATCCAGTCGAGACCGCGCCTGGCGGTGCGCCGGTGACGGAGGCCGTGTACGCCGCCGGAGCGGTGTGCTGGCGCAACGTCGACGGCGTGACGCGCATTCTCGTCATCCACCGCCCGCGCTACGGCGACGTGACTCTGCCCAAGGGCAAGGTCGACGTCGGCGAGACGCTGCCGCAGGCGGCCGTGCGCGAGGTGGCCGAGGAGACCGGCCTCACCCTCGCGCTCGGAACTCCGCTCGGCCAGACGCACTACCGCATCGGCAGCGGCCGCGAGAAGCTCGTGCACTACTGGGCGGCCGAGGTCACCGACCGAGCGCTCGACAAGTCGGTGTTCCGTCCCAACGACGAGGTCTCGCACTTCGAGTGGGTGACGCTCGACGAGGCCCGCTCCGCACTGTCGTATCCCCACGATCTCGACATCGTCGACGAATTCGTCAGGCTGCACGGCGAACTCGCCCACCCCACCTTCGCCCTCATCGTGCTCCGGCACGCCAAGGCGCTGGCGCGCTCGGAATGGTCCGGCGCCGACTGGAAGCGGCCACTCGCCGCGCGCGGGCAGTTCCAGGCGCGCTCCATCGTGCCGACCGTGCGGGCGTGGAGTCCGAAGCGGATCATCACCTCGAACGCGGTGCGGTGCGTCTCGACCGTGAAGCCGCTGGCGCGGGCGCTGGGCCGTCGGCCGAAGCTCGTCGAGGAACTGAGCCAGGATGCCTGGGACGAGGGCAAGTCGGCGGCGGCCGACATCGTCGCAAAGCGCCTGGAGCGGCGCAAGACCGCGGTGCTGTGCTCGCACCGGCCGGTGCTGCCCGACCTCCTGCTCGAGCTCGCGCTCGCCACGAACACGACGATGGGCGACTACATCCGCGACGCCGCCGCGCTCGAGCCGGCCGCCTTCTCGATCGCGCACCTGCGCGTCGAGGACCCGTTCACAGGCATCCTGGCGATCGAGACGCACCGGGCGCTCATCTGAACCGGACCGGGTTGTTAACCTTCTGTTTACCCCGAGGTCGGCAGCAGGTCAGGCCCCGAACCTACGCTCGTACGCGGGTCACCCCTGATCCCAGCACCACGTCCTTGAAAGGGAATATCACGTGAAGACCACTCGCATCGCCGCCACCGCGGCGCTGATCGCGGCAGCGGCTATCGGCCTCTCCGCCTGCGCCTCCAGCGGCGCATCGTCGAGCCCGTCGGGGTCCGGCACCTCCACGTCCGGCTCGGGCGCCGCCCTGAGCGGCACCATCACCGCCGGCGGCTCGAGCGCGCAGGCCAACGTCCAGACCGCGTGGACGACCGGATTCACCGCCGCAAACGCCGGCGTCAAGGTCAACTACGACAAGTCGCAGGGCTCCGGCGGCGGCGTCACCAACTTCCTCGCCGGCAGCTACGACTTCGCCGGCACCGACGCCTCCCTCAAGCCGGACCAGTTCACGAAGGCGAAGACCACCTGCGGCGCCGACGGCGCACTCGACATCCCGGTGTACCTCTCCGGCGTCGCGATCATCTACAACCTTCCCGGCGTGACCGGTCTCAAGCTCGACGCGACGACCATCGCGAAGATCTTCGCCGGAAAGATCACCACGTGGAACGACCCGGCCATCGCCGCGCTCAACTCGGGCGCGACCCTGCCGGGCACCGCGATCACCGTCGTGCGCCGCTCGGACGGTTCGGGCACCACGGCCAACTTCACCACCTACCTCCACCAGCAGGACCCGACCGACTGGAGCTGGGCCGCAGGCACCGCGTGGCCGACGATCCCCGGTGACAAGAGTTCGGGCCAGCAGGGCGGCTCCGGCGTGGTCGGTGCCGTGACCGCGGGCAGCGGCACGATCGGCTACGCCGACCAGAGCGCCATCGGCACCGCCACCGCGGCGCAGATCGAGGTCGGCACCTCGGGCACCTTCGTCGACTACAGCGCCTCCGGTGCGACCGCCGCGTTCGACGCCGCCGCACAGGACGCCTCACAGGGCGCCGGCGACCTCACGGTGAGCCTCGACTACACGAAGATCATGGCAACCTCGGCATACCCGATCCCACTGCTCTCGTACGACGTCGTCTGCAAGACCTTCAAGAACGCCGCCCAGGGCGCGCTGACGAAGGCCTACCTCACCTACGTGACCAGCTCCGCCGGTCAGCAGCTCGCGGCGGCGAACGCCGGCGCGGCCCCGCTGCCCGACAGCACCCTCACGAAGATCGCGGCGAGCCTCGCCGAGGTCAAGTAGTCTCGCGATCATGACGCAGTACGTCGCGCCGCGCCCCGGTTCTTCCGGGGCGCGGCGCCTCGTCGGCGGACCGCGGCCCTCCGACCGCATCTTCCGCGGATTGAGCTACGGCTCGGCCGCGCTCATCATGGTGATCCTCGCGGGGGTCGCCGTGTTCCTCATCATCAAAGCCGCTCCCGCGATCGCGGCGAGCTGGTCGACCGGCGACCTCGCCTCGGGCACGACCGCGGGGTACGCGAACTTCTGGGCCTACTCGGGGCCGCTCATCTGGGGCACGCTCTGGATGTCCTTCATCGGCCTGCTCATCGGCGCACCCGTCGCGGTGGGCATCGCGCTCTTCATCTCGCACTACGCGCCGCGCTCGCTCGCCGGCATCCTCGGCTACCTCGTCGACCTCCTCGCCGCGGTGCCGTCCATCATCTTCGGCCTGTGGGGCATCGCGGTGATCCGCCCCTACCTGCTGCCGTTCTCCCACTTCCTCACCGAATACCTCGGCTGGTTCCCTCCCTTCGGCGGCCAGGTCTCGACGACCGGCTCGACCGTGCTCGCCGGCGCCGTGGTCCTCGGGGTCATGGTGCTGCCCATCATCACCTCGATCACGCGCGAGATCTTCCTGCAGACCCCGCGCCTCCACGAGGAGGCCGCCCTCGCCCTCGGGGCGACGAAGTGGGAGACCGTCCGCCTCGCCGTGTTCCCCTACGCGCGCTCGGGCATGGTCAGCGCCATCCTGCTCGGCCTCGGCCGCGCGCTCGGCGAGACGATGGCGATCGCGCTCATCATCTCGCCCTCGATCGTCTTCTCGGTCGCGCTGCTCACCGAGAACCAGAACTCGCAGACGATCGCCGCGAACATCGCGGTGAACTTCCCCGAGTCCAACGACCTCCAGCGCGCCGGCCTCATCGGCACCGGCCTCATGCTCTTCGTCATCTCATTCGCAGTGAACTTCGCCGCGCGCTGGATCGTGGGACGCACCGGCGGCAGCGCGAAGGAGCGCCGCAGCAGGAAGATCGCGCCGCCGTCGGACGCCGCCAGCATTCTGACCCTCGACGTCGCCGCGAGCCCGCTCGAAGCCCTCGAGCCGCGGGGCTCCTCGGCACATCCTGAAGGCCAGGAGCCATCCATCCCGGAGCTGCGAGACTGATGAGCGCCGATACCGCCCGCACCGCCAGCAACTCGTTCACGGCAACCCGGCTGCCGCGCCTGATCGAGCTCTACACCGCTCTCGGCGCACTCGCGGTCTCCGGCATCGTCATCGCCCTGATCGGCTGGACGACAACCGGGTTCCTCGTGCTCGCCGCCGCGCTCTACCTGATGCTCACCGGCGTGGTCTCGGGCGTGGTCGAGAACCGCCGCAAAGCCGTCGACCGGCTGGTCCGCGGCCTCGTCACCGTCGCTTTCCTGCTCGCGCTCGCCCCGCTCGTCTCGACGCTGTACGAGGTCATCGTCCGGGGCTGGCAGGCGCTCGACTGGAACTTCATCTTCACCACCGGCGGCACGATCATCGACCCGGCGACGATGAAGATCACCAACACGATCGGCGCCTGGCAGGCCGTCATCGGCACCCTTGAGATCACCGGCATGGCGACGCTCATCTCGGTGCCGATCGGCATCCTCACCGCGGTCTTCCTCGTCGAGTACAGCCCGCCCGGCCACTGGATGTCGCGCACGGTGACCTTCCTCGTCGACGTCATGACCGGCATCCCGTCGATCGTCGCCGGCCTCTTCGCGTTCGCGCTCTTCACGCTCGTCGTCGGGCCGAAGGCGTTCAGCGGCTTCTCCGCGTCGATCGCGCTGTGCGTGCTCATGATCCCGACCGTGGTGCGCTCGAGCGAGGAGATGCTCAAACTCGTCTCGCCCGAGCTGCGCGAGGCGTCCTACGCGCTCGGCGTGACGAAATTCACGACGATCGTGCGCATCGTGCTGCGCACCGCGATCGCCGGCCTCATCACCGGCGTCATGCTCGCCATCGCCCGCGTCATCGGCGAGACGGCACCCATCTTCATCGCGGCGAGCTTCACCAACAACTTCAACGGCGACCTGTTCTCAGGAGCGATGCAGACCCTGCCCGTCATGGCCTACACCGGCTACAAGTTCCCGAGCAGCGACATCCCCGCATCGTTGCAGTCCGCCTGGGGCGCGGCGCTGCTGCTCGTCATCCTCGTCGTCATCCTCAACCTCATCGCCCGGCTCATCGCCTGGGCGTTCAAACCCAAGGGTCTGCAGTAGCCGCAGGCGTCGCCCCAGCTCGTCAAAGGAATCCCGTGTCGAAGCGCATCGAAGTCAACGACCTCAACGTCTATTACGACAAGTTCCTCGCCGTCGAGGGCGTTTCCATCGAGATCGAGCCGCGCAGCGTCACCGCGTTCATCGGCCCGTCCGGCTGCGGCAAATCGACATTCCTGCGCACCCTCAACCGGATGCACGAGGTCATCCCCGGAGCCCACGTCACCGGCCACGTGTTCATCGACGGCGACGACCTCTACGCCCCGGGCGTCGACCCGGTGCTGGTGCGGCGCGAGGTGGGCATGGTATTCCAGCGCGCGAACCCGTTCCCGACGATGTCGGTCCGCGACAACGTGCTGGCGGGCGTGAAGCTCAACAACGTACGACTGCCGAAGCGGGATGCCGACGATCTGGTCGAGAAGTCACTGGTCAACGCGAACCTCTGGAACGAGGTCAAGGATCGGCTCGGTGCACCCGGCTCGAGCCTCTCGGGCGGTCAGCAGCAGCGCCTCTGCATCGCGCGCGCCATCGCCGTGCAGCCCGACGTGCTGCTCATGGACGAACCGTGCTCCGCGCTCGACCCGATCTCGACTCTCGCCATCGAGGACCTCATCCACGAACTGAAGAGCGAGTACACCATCGTGATCGTGACCCACAACATGCAGCAGGCGACGCGCGTCTCGGACAAGACGGCGTTCTTCAACATCGCCGGCACCGGCAAGCCCGGCCACCTCATCGAGTTCGACGACACCACGACGATCTTCTCGAACCCGAAGGTGAAGGCCACCGAGGACTACGTGTCGGGCCGGTTCGGATGATCCCGGTCGCCTGGTCCGCGGATCCCGCCGGTTTCCCGTTCCCCGGCTCGCCCATCAGGCAACCACGGGATCCGCGACGCTGCAGCTCGTTTAGACTGGTGGGCGCCGGGCCGCAGTAACCCCGGGCTCCAACTTTCGCCGCCGCGAGCGGCCTTCCGCCGAGAGGCGTTCTGCGGCCCGGTTCCGCCGTCTTCGCCGGCGGGCATCGGCGTCGCAGACTCCTCCGCCTCAGCGGACGCCGCGAACTCGGCCGATCGAGGCCGGCTCCGGGATGCCGGAGCGCAGGTCAGGCGCCGGGTGCACGCGCACGGTCGCGGCCGACGGGCCGTAGCGCAGCACGCCCGCCCAGGCATCGCCTGCGATATCCTCGTCCGGGTCCTCCGGCCAGTGGTCGGAGGAGCGCAGCGACCATTCGCCGATCGGCATCCCGAGCACCGTCGTCGCCGCGAGCTCGCGCTTGGTCGACGCGCGCACCTCCGCGGTGCGACCCGGGATGAGGCGATCGGTCATGGCCCGGAGCGCCTGTTCCTTGGCGTCCCCCTCGAGCGCCGCCCACGACCCGAACAGCACGCCGCTGGTGTAGACGAGCGACGACTCGAACGCCGAGCGCGCGACGACGACGCCGTCGACCGCGGCGAGCGAGACGGCGGTCGGGATTCCGCTCGCGATCAGGCGCATCCAGCGCGAGCCCGTCGAGCCGTGCGCGACGACGGTGTCGCCGAGGCGCGCCACGGCGGTCGGGACGACGGCGGGAGAGCCGTCCTCGTCGATGAAGGCGATGTGCGCGAGGACGGTGCTCTCGAACAGGGCGTCGAGGTCCGCTCGGTCACGGGACATGCGCTCGGGCATGCGGGTCGGTTCGGTTCGGCTCACCGGTCCAGTCTTCCAGCGGTGCCCCCGGCCAGGCTCGAACTGGCGACCCGCGGATTAAAAGTCCGATGCTCTACCAACTGAGCTACAGGGGCGGTGGCATCCAGGCTATCGGGTGAAACCGCACGGAATCCGGACGCGAAAGCAGCACCCCGATGCGAGAGTAGGAGCGATGAGCGACGAGTTCGATCGCCCCGTGAAGTTCCCCGGGCGAGTGTTCGAGGCCTTCCGCGGGGGCGACGACCCCGCAGAGGCCAGCCGCGTCGCGCACGAGACGGCGCACGCGCTGCTGGCCCGAGTGCGGCAGTCCCCCGAGCCCGAGATCGTCGACCGGCTCGTCGCCTACACCGACAACCACGGCATCGACGCCATCGCGGAGCTCTGGGCGCGCTCGCTGCCGCGCAGCCTGCCCGGCGCGCTGTGGCGCATCTACCTCGTGCGGGTGCTCATCCGCCAGGACCCCGAGGGCACGGCCTACCTCTTCGAGCGCGGTGCCGAGGCGAACGCAACGATCGACCCTGTCATCGCCGGCGCCGAGATGCCGACAGGTCCGGCCGAGATCACCGAGCTCGCCGACCGGATCCTCCGCGGGGCGTTCGTGGGGGATTTCGCCGACGCGCTCGACCGGGCCGCCGCGTTCTGCCGCATCGAGTCGTCGGGGTGCGCAATCGTCGCCGACGAGGCCGAGGCCACCGAGCCGGAGCGGGCGACCGAACTCACCACGCGCGCCCTGCGGTTCTCGACGACGGCGCGGGAGCTGACGAGCGCAGCGCGGCTCTGGCGGGTCGGCTCGCTCGACTGACCGGGCCGCTGGCTTCGGACAGGACGGCCGTCGGCCGCATAATGCAGCCATACGCACCTGAACCGAACGTTGCGCTCAGCCGAACCACGGAGCCTGGCAGCGGCGCGCTGCGCGGCAGCAGCGGCGCTCAGAAGCCGGCGAGACGGATCCCCCACCGCGCCGACCACGACTCGCCGGGCGCGAGCCAGCGCAACCCCGTGCCGGAGTTCAGCGCGTCGGCCGGTGCGGTCATCGGCTCGAGGGCGAGCGCGACCGCGCCCTCCGGCAGCGGCGGATGCCTGCGGTGCGTGAACACCTGCAGATACGTCGTCGCCTCGTCGCCCCAGAGCTCGACACTGCGGCCGTCCGGCGCACTCAGCGCCGCCAGCACGCCGGGCCCGGCCGAGCCGAAGCCATCGTCGAGCACGAGGTCGCCGACGAGCCGCGGCGAGCGCAGATCGAAGCGCGTGCCCTCCACCGGCACCTCGGCGACGGGGTCGAGCCGGGCGTCGACGTTGAAATGGGTCTGCGCGGCGACGGCGAGCGACAGGGTCTCGGTCGGCACATCGCCGATGCCGAGGTACGGATGCGCTCCGAAGGCGACGGGCGCCGACGCCGCGCCGACGTTGGTCGCGGAGTGCTCGACGACGAGCCCGTCGTCGACGAGCGCGTAGGACACGCTCGTGTCGAGGGTGAACGGCCATCCCGTCTGCGGGAAGATCGTCGCCGCCAGCGCCACCGAAGCCATGCCCTGCTCGACGAGCGCGTACGGGGTGTACCGCAGCAGCCCGTGCAGGGCGTTCGCCTTGTCAGGCTCGGTGACGGCGAGCGCCTCGTCATAGCGCACCCCGTCGGGCGACACCGCCGACCAGCGGGCATCCCGCACCCGGTTCGGCCACGGCGCCAGCGCGATGCCCGAGGCGCCAGGCGGCGCGGCGTCGACCGGGAAGGGCACGGCGATGTCGACTCCGGCGAGGGAGAACTCGCGCAATCCCGCCGCGACCTCGGTGACGACGGCCCGCAGCACCCCCGCCGAGGTGTCGAGGACGATCTCGTACTGCTCTCCGGTGGGGTGCCGCACCCCGCCAGCCTAGTGACGACACGCCGGTACGCTCAGAACGTGGAGCTCATCACGCTGCTCGGTTCGCCGATCGGCACCGACGGTCTGACGCTCTCGTTCGCCGTTGACGAGCCGGCCGTGCTGTTCGACCACCGCGACGCCTCAGCTCGGACCGTTCCGCTGGGGCTGCGCGAAGCCGGGCTGACTCTCCTCGTCATCGAGCCCGCCACGCCGCCGAAGGTGTTCGGCGACGAGGTCACCGCCAAGGAGGATGCCCTGACCTCGGCGACGGCGACCCTCGGCGTCGCCTCGCTGCGGGATGTCTCGGTCACCGACCTCGCGCGTGTCCGCGACCGGCTCGACGGCCCCACCTACCGCGTCGTGCGCCACGTCGTCACCGAGAACCAGCGGGTGCGCGACACGCTCAGGATGCTGCGTGACGAAGGGCCGCAGGGCATCGGAGACCTGCTCTACGAGTCGCACCGCTCCCTGCGCGACGACGTGCAGATCTCACGCCCGGAGCTCGACCTCGCGGCCGAAGTGTCCCAGAACTACGGCGCGCTCGGCGCCCGTCTCACCGGCAGCGGCGACCAGCTCGCCGTCATCGCGCTGGTGCCGGTCGGGCTCGTCTCGCAGGTGCAGGTCTCGGTCGACAGTGCCTTCGCCGAGCACGGCTACGCCCAACCCGAGATGTACACGGTGCAGCCGACGGAGTCGGCGTGACGGCAGGGTCGCACCCGGCGGTCGACCGGTTCGCCGCGGCGCTGGCCGCGCACGGCCTGCACCCCGAGATCATCTGGCACGAGGAATCCACGCCGTCGGCCGCCGCCGCGGCGGAGGCGCTCGGCATCGACGTCGGCGCCATCGCGAACTCCCTCGTCTTCACCCTCGACGGCGAGCCGGTCCTCGTCATGACGAGCGGCGGTCACCGGGTCGACACCGAGTTCCTCGGCCGTGCGCTCGGCGGCACGCTCGAGCGCGCCTCAAAGGAGGCGGTGAAGGAGGCCACCGGCCAGACGATCGGCGGGGTCGCGCCGACAGGGCATCCCGCGCCCGTGCGCACCTTCGTCGACCGCTCGCTCGCACGGTACGGCACGGTGTGGGCCGCCGCGGGCCACCCGCACACGTCGGTCCCGCTCAGCTACGACGAGCTGCTGCTCGTCACGGCCGGCACCGAGGTCGACGTCGAGCCGGCGGTGTGACCTCGCGTGCGCTCGGACTGAGATCCGGTGCGCGGTTCGACGTGTCCGCGCGGAGGTCCGGCGTGTTGCCCGGATCTCAGCCCGAGCGCACGCGGCTGCTCAACTCAGTCGCCTGCCGACGACGCAAAGAGGCGGCCCCGCTCGACGTAGTGGCGCGCGTTCTCGTGGATGCTCTCGACCTCGGCATCCGTCAGCTCGCGGATCACCTTGCCGGGCACCCCCGCGACGAGCGAGCGCGGCGGGATGACCTTGCCCTCGCTGACGAGCGCGCCCGCGGCGATGAGGGATTCGTGCCCGATCACCGCGCGGTTCATGATCGTCGCGTGCATGCCGACGAGGACATCGTCCTCGATGGTGCAGCCGTGCAGCACCGCGCTGTGGCCCACCGAGACGCCCGCGCCGACCGTGAGCGGGATGCCGTCGTCGGCGTGGCATGCGACGAGGTCCTGCAGGTTCGATCTCTCGCCGAGGATGATGGACTCGTCGTCGGCGCGCAGCACCGCGTTGAACCAGACGCTCGAGTCCGCGGCGAGCCGCACGGCGCCGATGAGGACGGCGCCCGGCGCGACATAGGCAGTGGGGTCGACCGCGGGCGAGCCGATGGGAAGAGTCAGACGGGTCATGTGACCAACGGTAGCGAGGTAACACGCCCCGCTAATCAGCCATCAGCGAACCGGCGGCCTGCGCGCCGATTCGCGCGGATGGCGCTCAAAGGCGACGGGCCAGTGGGCCGTCGCGCGCCGGCCGCCGCCGAAGGCAGACCCACGCCTGGCCAGGACCGGCGCGGAAACAAGTTCAGCGGCGCTCTGCGGCGTCGACCACGTTGGCGAGCAGCATCGCCCGGGTGAGCAGGCCGACTCCGCCGGGCACCGGCGAGAGCCATCCTGCGACGTCCCAGACGCCCGGGTCGACGTCGCCCGCGAGTTTCGCGCGACCGGATTCCGTCGTACCGACCCGCGAGACGCCGACGTCGACGACCGCAGCGCCCGGCTTCACCCAGTCGGCCTTGACGAGGCCGGGTACGCCGACGGCGGCGATGACGATGTCGGCGCGGCGCACCTCCGCGGCGATGTCCGGGGTGCGCGAATGGGTCAGCGTCACCGTGGCGTCGATGCCCTTGCGGGTGAGCAGCAGGCCCAGCGGCCGGCCGACCGTGAGCCCGCGGCCGATCACCGTCACACGACGGCCGGCGATCGGGATGTCGTAGCGACGCAGCAGTTCGACGACGCCGGCGGGGGTGCAGGGCAGCGGGGAATCCAGCTCGCCCTCGACTCCGAGCACGAGCTTGCCGAGGTTCATCGGGTGCAGGCCGTCGGCGTCCTTGGCGGGGTCGACGAGCTCCAAGGCGCGATGCTCGTCGAGACCCGTCGGCAGCGGCAGCTGCACGATGAAGCCGGTGACCTCGGGGGCCGCGTTGAGATCGGCGATGGCGGCGTCGACATCGGCCTGGGACGCGGTCGCCGGCAGGTCGACGCGGATCGACTCGATGCCGACCTCGACCGAGTCGCGGTGCTTGCCTGAGACGTATGAGACCGAGGCGGGGTCCGCGCCGACGAGCAGGGTCGCCAGGCCCGGGACAACGCCACGCGCCCGCAGCGCCGCCACCCGTAGAGCCAGCTCCGACTTGATGGCCGCGGCGGTCTCCACGCCGTCGAGGCGGATCGCCGTCATCGGCCTAGAGCCCCGGGTAGAGCGGGAAGGCCACGGTGAGCGCGGCCACCCGCGCGCGCAGTGCCGGAATGTCGGCATCCGGCCGCAGTGCGAGCGCGATGACGTCGGAGACCTCGGCGAACGCGGCGTCGTCGAAGCCGCGGGTCGCGAGCGCCGGGGTGCCGATGCGCAGGCCCGAGGTCACCATCGGCGGGCGCGGATCGAACGGCACCGCGTTCTTGTTCACTGTGATGCCGACCTCGTGGAGCCGGTTCTCGGCGTCCTTGCCGGTGAACTCGCTCTCGCGCAGGTCCGCGAGCACGAGGTGGACGTCGGTGCCCCCGGTGAGCACGTTGACGCCGGCCGCGCGCGAGGCATCCGACGTCAGCGCCGCGGCGAGCAGTTTCGCGCCGCGGATGGTGCGCTCCTGGCGGTCCGCGAACTCGGGAGTGCCGGCGAGCTTGAACGCCGTCGCCTTGGCGGCGATGACGTTCATGAGCGGGCCGCCCTGCTGACCGGGGAAGACGCTGGAGTTGATCTTCTTGGCGAGCGCCTCATCGTCGGTGAGGATGAACCCCGACCGCGGGCCGCCCATCGTCTTGTGCACGGTCGACGAGGTCACGTGGGCGTAGGGCACGGGCGAAGGGTGCACTCCGGCCGCGACGAGCCCGGCGAAGTGCGCCATGTCGACCCAGAGGTACGCGCCGACCTCGTCGGCGATGGCGCGGAACGCGGCGAAGTCGAGCTGGCGGGGATACGCCGACCAGCCGGCGATGAGCACCTTCGGCCGGTGCTCGAGTGCCTTCTCGCGCACGACGTCCATGTCGACGAGGAAGGTCTCGGGGTCGACGCCGTAGGACGTCGCGTGGTAGAGCCTGCCCGAGAAGTTGAGCTTCATGCCGTGGGTGAGGTGGCCGCCGTGCGAGAGCTCCAGGCCGAGGATCGTGTCGCCAGGCTCGGCGAGCGAGGCGAGCACGGCGGCGTTCGCCGAGGCGCCCGAGTGGGGCTGCACGTTGGCGAAGCCTGCGCCGAACAGCGCCTTGGCGCGCTCGATGGCGAGGGATTCCGCGACGTCGACGAACTCGCAGCCGCCGTAGTAGCGCCGGCCGGGGTACCCCTCGGCGTACTTGTTGGTGAGCACCGATCCCTGCGACTCGAGCACGGAGCGCGGGACGAAGTTCTCGGACGCGATCATCTCGAGGAAGTCGCGTTGGCGGCCGAGCTCGAGCCGGAGGACCTCGGCGATCTCGGGGTCCACCTCGGCCAGCGATGCGTTGAAGGTGTCGGCCATGACGGGCTCCTCAGGGTCTTCGTGCCTGTCGGCACAACGGTGTGGATGAATCTGGATCGGCCCAGGCGTTCGACCGATTGACCCTGTAGGAGCCGCTCCCCGGTGGTGGCCACCTCATGCGCCAGTCGCGACGCGTCCAGAATACTGGATGCCGCGGCCCGCCTCCCCTTCTCAACGCGCATCCCGTGCTCGAGCCCATCGCGCCGGCCTGGATCGGCAACGCGATCCGGCTGGTCATCGTCGCCTTCGACCACCCGCAGCTCCGGCGCATCGAAGCCGCTAGCCTGAGCGAGTGACCTCGACCCATTGGGTGCTCACACTGGTGTGCGCCGACAGACCCGGCATCGTGCACGCTGTCAGCGGCGCGATCGTCGCGGCCCGCGGCAACATCACCGAGTCGCAGCAGTTCGCCTCCGACGACACCGGGCGCTTCTTCATGCGGCTGCAGGTCGAGTCGGATGCCTCACGCGAGAGGTTCATCGCCGCGTTGGCACCCGTCGTCGAACGCTTCGACATGGAGTGGCACCTCGACGTCGTCGGCCGGCCGATCCGCACGCTGATCCTCGTCTCGACCGCAGCGCACTGCCTCGCCGACCTGCTCTTCCGCCAGCGCGCCGGGCAGCTCGCGATCGACGTGCCGCTCGTGCTCGCGAACCACGAGGCGCTCGGCGATCTCGCCGCGTTCTACGGCGTTCCCTTCGAGCACCTGCCGGTGACGTCACCGGAGTCGAAGGCGGCGCTCGAGGCGCGCGTGCTCGACGCCGTCGAGGAGCACGACATCGAGCTCGTCGTCCTCGCCCGCTACATGCAGATCCTGTCGCCCGGGCTGTGCGAGCGGCTCGAGGGCCGCATGATCAACATCCACCACTCGTTCCTGCCCGGCTTCACGGGCGCGAACCCTTACAGGCAGGCCCACCAGCGCGGCGTCAAGCTCGTCGGGGCCACCGCCCACTTCGTCACGAGGGACCTCGACGAAGGGCCGATCATCGAGCAGAACGTCGTGCGCGTCGACCACGCGGACTCGGTCGCGCAGCTCACCGCGATCGGGCAGGACGAGGAGAGCCGCACGCTGCGTCAAGCGGTCAAGTGGTTCTCGGAGGACCGCGTCCTTCTCGACGGGCGACGCACCATCATCTTCAAATAGGCCTGATCGGGGTGGGTTGCGGGGCGTTCGCCCGCCCATGCCGTATGCGCTTCGCGGATGCGGCACACGCCCGCCGCACCCGGCGAACGTCCCGCAACCCACGCCTCGATACTCTTGACGATGTGGCGCAGAACCCCGAGCAGTACACGTTCGCCTGGAATGACGCGGTCCGCTTCCTGCTGGAGATCTTTGCGATCGTGTCACTCGCGGTGTGGGGGTTCGCGAGGTTCGACCTGCCGTGGAACTGGGTGGTCGGCATCGGCGCGAGCGTCGTCGCCCTCCTGCTCTGGGCGCTGTTCCGCTCGCCGCGGGCCGTGATCCGGGCGGATGCCTATGGCAAGGCCACCGTCGAGATCATCGTCATGGCGAGTGCGGCGCTCGCCTGGTGGAACCTCGGCCAGCCCGTCGTTGCCGGCGCGTTCGCCGTGGTCGCGCTGATCTCGGGTGTCATCAATGGGCGGCGCGAATTCCAGTGACCACGTCGACCGTCATCCACTCAGCGCGCACGATCGACGCCGACGGCGAGGTCGACGACTTCTGGGTGGCGTTCGAAGGCGATTCGATCGCCGCGACCGGCACCGGCATCGGCTGGGAGCAACTCGGCATCGCCGATGTGGCGGACGTGGTGGATGCCGGCGGCAATTGCCTCGCCCCCGGATTCATCGACCTGCACGGCCACGGCGCGGGCGGCTTCTCGTTCGATGACGGAGCCGCCGCGATCGCGAGCGCGCTGGCGACGCACCGCGCACACGGCACGACGCGCTCGGTCGTCTCGCTCGTCGCGGGTCCGGTCGAGACGCTGGCGGCCTCGCTGTCGCAGATCGCCGATCTCGCGGAATCCGACCCGCTCGTGCTCGGCGCGCACCTCGAGGGGCCGTTCCTCGCACCGAGCCGCCGGGGCGCCCACAACCCCGAGTTCCTCATCGACCCGTCGCCCGCCGTGATCGACCGCCTGCTCGACGCCGCGCGCGGGCACCTGCGCCAGGTGACGATCGCGCCCGAGTTGCCCAACGCGCTGGAGGCGATCGAGATTCTCGTCGAGGCGGGCGTCATCGTCGCCGTGGGCCACACCGACGCGACAGAGGCGCAGACCCAGGATGCCTTCCACGCCGGCGCCCGCCTGCTCACCCACGCCTTCAACGCCATGCCCGGCATCGGCCACCGCGCGCCGGGGCCGGTCGTCGCGGCGCTGCAGGACGACCGGGTGACCCTCGAACTCGTCCTCGATGGGGTGCACGTGCATCCGCACGTCGCCCGGCTGCTCTTCGATGCCGCGCCCGGCCGCGTCGCGCTCGTCACCGACTCGATGGCGGCGGCGGGCACATCCGATGGCCGCTATGCGCTGGGGTCCTTGGAGGTCGTCGTGTCGGATGGCCGCGCCCTGCTCGCGAACGCCGATGGCACGACCGGTGCCATCGCCGGCTCGACGCTCACGCTCGACCGTGCCCTGCGCATCGCCACGACGAGCGCGCGTCAGAGCGTGCCGGTCGCGGTCGCGGCGCTGACGGCGACTCCGGCGCGCGTGCTCGGCCTCGAACACCGGCTCGGCCGTCTCGCGCCGGGCTACGCCGCCGATGCCGTGCTGCTCACCGGCGAATGCGACGTGCTCGCCGTCTGGGCCGCCGGCGCGCGCCTGCGCTGAGAGACCCCGGTGCTCGGGCGCCCGAGCCGCCACTCGCGGCGACCCGCCGAGGCCGCGCGCTGACATCCCGCGCTCGAGGTCCCCCGAATCGACCCTTCCCACGCGGAGAAAGGTCGATTCGGGGGACCTCGGGGCCGGTGAGGCTCAGAAGGTGTCGATGAGGGCGTTCAGGGTCGCCGACGGGCGCATCGCGGCGGTGGTCTTGGCCTCGTCCGGGCGGTAGTAGCCGCCGAGGTCGACCGGATGCCCCTGCACGGCGAGCAGCTCGGCGACGATCGCGCCCTCGTCGGCCGCGAGCGCGACGGCCAGCGGGGCGAACACCGCGGCGAGCTCCGCGTCGACGCTCTGCGCTGCGAGCTCCTGCGCCCAGTAGAGGGCGAGGTAGAAATGCGAGCCGCGGTTGTCGATCGTGCCGAGCCTGCGGCCCGGCGAGCGGTCATTGGAGAGGAACATGCCGGCGGCGCGGTCGAGGGTGTCGGCGAGCACCTGCGCCTGGGCATTGCTGCCGTGCTGCGCGAGGTACTCGAACGACGCCGCGATCGCGAAGAACTCGCCGAGCGAATCCCAGCGCAGGTAGTCCTCCTCGAGGAACTGTTGCACGTGCTTAGGCGCTGAGCCGCCGGCGCCGGTCTCGAACAATCCGCCGCCCGCCATCAGCGGGACGATCGACAGCATCTTCGCCGAGGTGCCGACCTCGAGGATCGGGAACAGGTCGGTGAGGTAGTCTCGCAGCACGTTGCCGGTGACGGAGATGGTGTCGAGGCCCTGGCGGATGCGGTCGAGCGACTTCTGGGTCGCCGCCGCCGGCGCGAGGATGCTGATGTCGAGGCCTGCGGTGTCGAGGGTCGGCAGATAGGCGTCGATCTTCGCGATGAGCTGCGCGTCGTGCGCGCGCCTCTCGTCGAGCCAGAAGATCGCCGGCATGCCCGAGAGGCGGGCCCGGCTCACCGCGAGCTCGATCCAGTTCTTGATGGGGGCGTCCTTGGTCTGGCAGGCGCGCCAGATGTCGCCGGCCTCCACCTGGTGCTCGATGAGCGTCGCGCCCGCCGAGTTCACCACGCGCACCGTACCGGCCGCCGTGATCTCGAAGGTCTTGTCATGCGAGCCGTACTCCTCGGCGGCCTGGGCCATCAGGCCGACGTTGGGCACCGTGCCCATCGTCGCCGGGTCGAGCGCGCCGTGCGCCTTGCAGTCGTCGACGACGGTCTGGTAGACGGTCGCATACGAGGCGTCCGGAATGACGGCGATGGTGTCGGCTTCCTTGCCATCGGCACCCCACATGTGGCCGCCGATGCGGATCATGGCCGGCATCGACGCGTCGACGATGACGTCGCTCGGAACGTGCAGGTTGGTGATGCCCCTGTCGGAGTTCACCATCGCGAGCGCGGGGCCCTCGGCGATCCCCCGGTCGAAGGCGGCGTGGATCTCGGCACCGTTCGGCAGTGACTCGAGACCGGCGAAGATCGCGCCCAGGCCGTCATTGGCCGACAGGCCCGCTGCGGCCAGATCGGCGCCGTACTCCTCGAACACCGGCGCGAAGAACACCTTCACCGCGTGGCCGAAGATGATCGGATCGGAGACCTTCATCATCGTCGCCTTGAGGTGCACCGAGAACAGCACTCCGGCCGCCTTCGCCGCCGCGATCTGCTCGGCGAGGAACGCGTCCAGGGCGGATGCCGACAGGAACGTGCCGTCGACGACCTCGCCCTCGAGCACCGGCAGGCTCTCCTTGAGGACGGTCACGGTGCCGTCAGCGGCGACGTGCTCGATGCGCAGCGTGTCGGCGGACGGCAGCACGACCGACTTCTCATTGGAGAAGAAGTCGTTGTGGCCCATGGTCGCAACATCCGTCTTCGAGGCGGGGCTCCACGCGCCCATCGAGTGCGGGTGCGAGCGGGCGTAGGCCTTGACGGCGCCGGGCGCGCGGCGGTCGGAGTTGCCCTGGCGCAGCAACGGGTTGACCGCCGAGCCCTTGACGCGGTCGTAGCGGCTCGCGACGTCCTTCTCCTCCGGGCTCGCCGGTGCCTCGGGGTAGTCGGGGAGGTCGAATCCGAGTGCCTGCAGCTCGGCGATCGCGGCCTTGAGCTGGGGCACTGACGCTGAGATGTTCGGCAGCTTGATGATGTTCGCCGACGGGTCGGCGGTGAGGGCGGCCAAGGCCCCCAGGGTGTCGGGCACGCGCTGCTCATCGGTGAGCCGCTCAGGGAACTGGCCGAGGATGCGCGAGGCCAGTGAGATATCCATGGTGTCGAACTCGACCCCGGCCTTCGCCGCGTATGCGGAGATGATCGGCAGCAGCGAATACGTCGCCAGCAGGGGCGCCTCGTCGGTGCGGGTATAGATGATCGTGGACAAATCGGCTCCTTCGCTCGTGCCTCTACCAGCCTAACGTCACCCCGAGATTTATCTTGACGTCGAGATAGTTTGGCCCCTCGCCGGCCGCTCAGACCAGCGAGTCGCGCCAGGCGGCGTGCAGCTGGGCGAAGCGCCCGGTGCCGCCGATGAGGTCGGCGGGCGACCCGTCTTCGACGATGCGGCCGTGCTCGAGCACGAGCACCCGGTCGGCGATCGCCACCGTCGACAGCCGGTGCGCGATGATGACCGCGGTGCGGTCGGCGAGCAGTGTCTGCAGCGCCCGCTGCACGAGCCGTTCGCTCGGGATGTCGAGCGACGAGGTCGCCTCGTCGAGGATGAGGACGGCCGGATCGGCGAGGAAGGCGCGCGCGAACGACACGAGCTGGCGCTGCCCGGCCGAGAGGCGGCCGCCGCGTTTGTTGACGTCGGTGTCGTAGCCGTCGGGCAGCCGCTCGATGAACTCGTGCGCGCCGACGGCCCGCGCGGCCGCCTCGATCTCGGCGCGGCTCGCCTCCGGCTTGCCGAGCGCGATGTTGTCGGCGACCGAACCCGAGAACAGGTACGCCTCCTGCGTGACCATGACGATCGCGCGGCGCAGGTCGTCGTTGCTCAGCGAGCGCAGGTCGACGCCGTCGAGTGCGACGCGACCGTGCGTGGGGTCGTAGAAGCGCGCGATGAGCTTCGCGAACGTCGACTTGCCCGCGCCCGTCGACCCGACCAGCGCGATCGTCTGCCCGGCCGGAATGTCGAGGTCGAAGTGCGGCAGCACCTCGCGGCCCTCCTGGTAGGCGAACTGCACGTCGTCGAAATCGACGTGACCGGATGCTCGGCGGAGCGCCACCGCTTCCTCCGTCTCGGGCACGCCCGGCTTCTCCTCGAGCACGCCGGAGATCTTCTCCAGCGCCGCGGCTGCCGACTGGTAGGAATTGTAGAACATCGCCATCTCCTCCATCGGGTCGAAGAAGCGCCGGACGTAGAGCAGGACCGCGAGCAGCGCGCCGAGGGCGAGAGAGCCCTCGGCGACGCGGAATCCGCCGACGAGCAGCGCGACGACGACGGTGACATTGCCGATGAGCACGAGCGCCGGGTCGAAGATCCCGAAGAGCTGCACGGTCTTCGCGTTGACGTCGCGGTAGTCCTCGACGAGGTCGCCGTACTGCTTCTCACCCCGCCGCTCCCTGCGGAACGCCTTGACGGCGCGGATGCCCGTCATCGTCTCGACGAAATGGACGATGAGCTTGGCGGATGCCGTGCGCGAGCGGCGGAAGAGCAGCTGCGACCGGTTCTGGAACCAGCGCACCAGGAAGTACAGCGGCACGAGCGAGCACACGACGACGACTCCGGAGACCCAGTCGACGACGAAGACCGCGATGAGGATGAATCCCGAGTAGAGGATGCCCTGCACGAGCTGGTTGATGCCCGAGTCGAGCAGCTCGCGGATCGCGTCGAGGTCGCTCGTCTGCCGGGCGATGACCCGCCCCGAGGTGTAGGTCTCGTGGAACTCCAGGCTGAGGCGCTGGGTGTGCTGGAAGACCCGGGTGCGCAGGTCGATGAGGATCGCCTGGCTGATCCGCGCCGACGCGACCTGGTAGTAGCCGATGAGCAGCGCGCCACCGATCGCGGTGACGACGTAGGCGCCGCCGGTGGCCGCGATCGGCCACCAGTCGCCGCTCGTCAGCGCCGCGAGGCCCTGGTCGATGCCGATGCCGACCAGCGCGGGGCCCGCGACCTCGAGCAGCGTCGAGACCACGACGACGCCCAGGGTGAGCCAGAGTTTGAGCCGCAGCGGTCTGACGAGCGAGCCGAGCAGGCGCAGCGAGCGCTGGCGGATGGAGCGGGACTCGGTCTTCGAGAGGTCGGCGCGGTCCTCGCCGCGCACGCCGGTGACAGTGGCGGTGGTCATGTCTCCTCCTCCTCCTCCTCCAGGCTCGAGATGACGAAGCGGTAGTGATCGCTGACGGCGAGCAGCTCGCTGTGGGTGCCGACGGCGTCGATGCGGCCGTCCTTGAGCACCGCGACGCGGTCGGCGAGCGCCACCGTCGACGGCCGGTGGGCGACGATGAGCGCGGTCGTCCTGGTGAGGACGGTGCGCAGGCCCTCCGTCACCAGAGCCTCGGTGTCGACGTCGAGCGCCGACAGCGGGTCGTCGAGGACGAGGATCGCGGGCTTCGCCGCCACGGCGCGGGCGAGCGCGAGGCGCTGCCGTTGACCGCCGGAGAGACTGAGGCCCTCCTCGCCCACCTTGGTGTCGACCCCGTCGGGCAGGTCGTAGGCGAACTGCGCCTGCGCGACGCGCAGCGCCTCGGCGAGCTGGGCCTCCGTCGCCTTCCGCGTCGCCTCGTCGTCGGCCTCGAGATCAGCCCGGCCGAGCAGCACGTTGTCGCGCACCGAGGCCGAGAAGAGCGTGGCGTCCTCGAAGGCCATGGCGACATGCGTGCGCAGCTCGCCGAGCGTGAGGTCGCGGACGTCGACACCGTCGATCATGACGCTGCCGCCCGTGACGTCGTAGAGACGCGCGGCGAGGCTCGTGAGCGTGGACTTGCCCGAGCCGGTGAGCCCGACGAGCGCCATCGTCTCGCCGGGGCGCACCGTGAGGTCGATCCCGTCGAGGATGTCGGGGGCGTTCTGCGGGGCATCCTCATAGCGGAAGTGCACGCCCGCGAAGGCGAGCTCGCCCCGGGGGTCGACGATCGTCGCCGGCTGCTCCGCATCGCGGATGTCGACGGGCGTGTCCATGACCTCGAAGAACCGGTCGACCGCGGTGCGGGTGTCGACGGTCATCGACAGCAGGAATCCGATGGAGTCGAGCGGGAACCTCAGCGCCGTGGCCGTCGCGAAGAACGCCACCAGGCGGCCGACCGACATCTGCCCGTCGGAGACGAGCCAGACGCCGATGACGAGGCAGATCGCGAAGGCGAGGTTCGGGATGAGGTTGAGCCACAGCCACAGCTGCGCGACCGCGCGCGCCTTCTCGAGCTCGGTGCCGCGCAGCTCCTCGGCCTGCTCGCGGAACCGGCCCAGCGCGTGTCTGCCGCGTCCGAACGCCTTGAGGACGCGGATGCCGTGCACCGACTCCTCGACGGCGGTGGCGAGATCGCCCGCCTGGTCCTGGCTGCGCCGGGCGACGACGTGGTACCGCTTCTCGAACGCGAACCCCACCCACCACATCGGCGCCGAGACGGCGAGGAACACCAGCGCCAGCAGCCAGTGCCAGTAGGCGAGCAGGAAGAATCCCACGACGATCGTGACCATGTTCACGACGAGCAGCACGAGGCCGAACGACAGCCAGCGGCGGATGAGGCTGAGATCGCTCATCGAGCGCGACAGCAACTGGCCGCTCGGCCACCGGTCGTGGAAGCTCACCGGCAGCGACTGCAGCTTCGCGTAGAGCGCGCCTCGCAGCGTCGCCTCGACCCTGGTGCCCGGCGTGAGGACGAACCAGCGGCGCAGCGAGATGAGGACGGCCTCGGCGATGCCGAGCCCGAGGATGGTCAGCGCCGACGGAAGCACCTGGGTGGTGAGGCCCTTGCTGATCGAGCCGTCGACGAGCGTCTGCAGCACGAGTGGGATGACGAGCGCCACGACCGACGCCGCAAGCGCCGCGACCATGCCGAACACGATGCGCGGCAGCGCCCGGCGGCCGTAGGGGTAGAGCCGGACGAGGGAGCGGAAGGTGCTGAGCCGCTCGCCGTTCGGGCGCGTTCGAGAGTCGTCTTCGGTAAGCATGCGAAAATCCGTGGTGCAGTCGTCGTCGTGCGGTGACAGGAATCCGGCGCCCTGGTGGGGCAGCGGAAAAAGACAGAGCCCTACAGGCTATGTCGGCGTCATCCCGCCGTCAAACCCCTGTCGCGCGTCAGCCGAGCCGGATCGAGAGGCAGGTCGTCGAGCCTTCGACCTTCTCGAATTCCGAGAGATCGACCGTGACGACGGCGTAGCCGAGGTCCTCGACAAGCGCTTTGGTACCCGGCGCCGAGGCGGGCAGCAGCACCGTGGACTCGTCGAGGATGACGAGGTTGGCGCCGGCCGCCTCAGGCACGACGAGCGCGCCGGCGAAGAACGTCGGGTCGATCGTGCCCGGTGCGACGAGCACGGTGCCGTCCGGCAGCGCGGTTGCCACCGACTTGAGGTGCAGCGCACCGGCCACCGGGACCGCGACGACGGTGCCCGCGCCGAGATCGTCGACGAGCTCGCGCAGCTCGCGCACACCGGCGGCGTTGGTACGACTGGACCGGCCGACGTAGAAGACGTCGCCGACCCTGAGGACATCGCCGCCGTCGAGTGTGGCCGGTTCCTCGACGTCATAGAGCGTGAGGCCGAGCGAACGCAGCCTGTCGGCGACGGATGCCGTCTCAGCACGCCGCTCGGGGGCGCCGGGCCGCGTGATGAGGGCGATGCCGGGGCTGATGACCACGGCGGCGTCCTCGACGAAGACGCCGTCGGGCAGCCGGTCGGCGCTCTCGACCTCGACGGTCTGCCAGCCGGCGATGGTGAAGGCAGCGACGTAGGCATCCCACTGCTCATCGGCCTTCTCGATGTCGACCTCGGTGCGCGCGATGTTCGTGACGATGCCCTCGCCGAGAACGCTCGACGGGGCGCGCACGAGCACGACGCGGCCGCCCTGGCCGCGGAAGAGCCCGAGGACCCAACGGTGCACGAGGATGCCGAGCGTCGGGGTGGCGACGATGAGCCCGGCGAGCACGAAGAAGTAATAGCCGAGGTATTCGACGGTGAACTGGAACCCACTGAGGCTGCCGGCCTGCTGCACCACGGCGAGGACGAAGGCGATCGCCGCCGCGACGACCCCGGCGACGGCGGCGACCCAGCGCCGCCGGTAGGCGCCGAACAGCCCCGCGAGCAGCAGCACGACCGCGCCGTAGAGCGCGGCGGTCCAGTACAGCGACAGCGCGTTGGCCGTGACCGTGAACTCGAACTGGCTCGCCGGAAGCCAGGCGATCGCCCCGGCGGCCAGCGAGGCGGCGGCGACCGCAGATGCGGCGGAGACGGCGGCGGTGAGGCGGCGGATCCAGAGGGGGGTCATCTCAACTCTCAGTGGAAGAAGTGGCGTTCGCCGGTGAAGTACATGGTTACCCCGGCGGCCTGTGCGGCGGCTATGACGTCCTCGTCGCGGATCGAGCCGCCGGGCTGCACGATCGCGGCGACGCCGGCGTCGATGAGGATCTGCGCGCCGTCGGCGAAGGGGAAGAACGCATCGGAGGCCGCGACCGCGCCGCGGGCGCGCTCGACGCCGTCGGCGAGGGTGTTGGCGCGCTCGACCGCGAGATGGCAGGAATCCACCCGGTTGACCTGCCCCATGCCGACGCCGACGGAGGCGCCGTCCTTGGCGAGCAGGATCGCGTTCGACTTCGCGGCGCGCACCGCGCGCCAGGCGAACTCGAGGTCGGCGAGGGCCTGTCCGTCGGCCGGGTCGCCCGAGACGAGCTGCCAGCCCGCCGAGATCGACCCCGCGGGGAGGACATCCGCCTGCTGCACGAGCACGCCGCCGGAGATCTGCTTGAACTCGTAAGGCGCACGGGCGTAGCCCGCAGGCAGCTGCAGGATGCGCAGGTTCTTCTTTGTCTGCAGCAGCTCGAGCGCCGCGGGCTGGTACGAGGGCGCGACGATGACCTCGGTGAAGATGCCCTTCACCGTCTCGGCGAGGGCGAGCGTGACCTCGCGATTGGCGGCGATGACGCCGCCGTACGCGCTCACCGGGTCGCACTCGTGGGCCTTGCGGTGTGCGTCCGCGATGTCGGGGGCCGTCGCTATGCCGCAGGGGTTGGCGTGCTTGATGATGGCGACGGCGGGCGTCTCGAAGTCGTACGCGGCTCGCAGTGCGGCATCCGCGTCGGTGTAGTTGTTGTACGACATCTCCTTGCCGCCCAGCTGCATCGCCTGGGCGATGCCCGTGCCCGATTGCAGCGGGCCGACAGCGCCGTCGCGGTAGAGCGCGGCGGCCTGATGGGCGTTCTCGCCGTAGCGCAGCACCGCCCCGAGATCGCCCGCGATCGCGACGGAATCGCAAAATGCGTATTCTGCGTAATCGCCGCCGGCGAGGCCGGTCTCTTCGAACCACGCCGACACGGCCGCGTCATAAGACGCCGTGTGGCGGAACGCCTTCGCCGCGAGGCGGCCGCGCAGGGCGAGGTTGGTGCCGCCGAAGTGGATGGCCTCGAGCACCTCCTCGTAGGAATCCGGCGAGACGACGATCGCGACATTGGCGTAGTTCTTCGCGGATGCCCGCACCATGGCTGGCCCGCCGATGTCGATCTGCTCGATGACGTCGTTCCCGACCGCACCGGCGGCGACGGTCTGCTGGAACGGGTAGAGGTTGACGACGACGAGCTGGAACGGCTCGATGCCGAGCTCGGCGAGCTGCTCCTCGTGCGCCTCGAGGCGCAGGTCGGCGAGCAGGCCGGCGTGCACGGCGGGGTGCAGGGTCTTCACCCGGCCGCCGAGCGACTCGGGGAATCCGGTCACCGCGGCGACGTCGGTGACGGCGAAGCCCGCCTGGCGGATGGTCGCGGCCGTCGAGCCGGTCGAGACGATCTCGATGTCGAGCCCGGCGAGCTCGCGGGCGAAGTCGACGAGACCCGTCTTGTCGCTGACGGAGACGAGGGCGCGCGTGACCGGGACGAGGTCGCGCTCGCGGTAGAGGGCGGGATCGGCGGCGTGAGCGCTCATGAGCGGGCGAGCTCCTTCAGGTCGAGGGTGCCGAGGGCGATCGCACGCACCGCGTCGATGAGCAGGCGGCGTTCGACGGGCTTGATGCGGTCGTGGAGAGTGGTCTCGGTGTCGCCCGGCAGCACGGCGACGCGCTCCTGGGCGATGACGGGGCCGGAGTCGACGCCGTTGTCGACGACGATGAGGGATGCCCCGGTCTCGGTCGCCCCCGCGGCGAGCGCGTCGCGCACGCCGCGCGCGCCGGGGAACTCAGGCAGGTAGGCGGGGTGCGTGTTGATGAGGTCCGGAGAGAGCGCGCCGACGACCGCAGGCGGCAGCAGGCGCATGAACCCGCTGAGCACGGTGAGGTCGGGCCGCCACTGCTCGATCTGGCTGAGCAGCTCGTCGCCCCAGTCCGCGCGGTTGCCGAAGTCCTCCAGGGCGACGGTGAAGGTCGGGATGCCGAACTCGGCGGCCACGTCCAGGCCGCCCGCGTCGGGCCGATCGGAGCCCACCGCGACGACCCGCGCGGGGTAGTCAGCCGTCGCCGCCGCTTCCAGCAGCGCGCGGAGGTTGGACCCGCCCCCCGACACGAGCGCCACGACGGAAAGCACCCGCCCAGACTACCGGCGGCACGAGTTCGCCGAGGAAGACGCCGATGGCCGACTCGAGCGCGGCGAAGAGGCCCACGACGAGGCCGTCCGGCCCCATGCGCTCGAGCACGCCGGGCGCGACCGTGCCGCCGGACCACCACGAGAGCAATCCGGCCGCGATGCCGACGGCGATGCCCGAGCCGACCGCGGCCAGCGCCCTCGTCGAGAGGGCTTCCGTCGAGCGCAGCAGCACTCCCGCCAGCACCCCGGCGAGCACGATCACCAGCACGCCGGCGTACTGCCCTGCCGAGCCGTGGTCGGGCAGGATGCCGAAGAGCGGGAACGCCGGCAGGGTCGCCGGGTGCACCGCGCCCGGCGTCACCGTCATCGCGCCGACCGAGAACCCGGGGCCGGCGAACCAGGCGAGCTGCCAGACGACGGCGTTGGGCAGCAGCGCGAGCTGGGCGAGCGTCAGCGTCGTGCCGCCGAGATAGCCGGACTGGAGGGCCTCGTAGAGCGCGACGACCTGGCCGAAGTGCGTGAAGAGCAGCATCGCGACGGTGAACGCCGCGACGAAGACGGCGATGGCGAGCGCCGCGGTTCCGGCCCGGAGGGACTGCCCGACGACGGTCCGGGCCAGCACCGGCAACGGGATGCGGCCGGGCAGTCCCGCGCCCCGCGCGCGGTCCAGCCCGACGCCGAACGCGATGCCGAGCGCCATGACGAGCGCGGGCAGGATTCCGGCCTGCCACCACACCGGAGCCGCGAGCGGTGCGATCGCGCTGAGCCCGACGAACTGGGCGACGACGAAGAACACGGCGACGGCGGAGATCCCGCCGGCGAGCACCTGGCCCGCCTCCGCCGCCCGCTGGCCGGTGCGCGTTCCCATCGCGAAGGTGAGGAAGGCGATGCCGAGCGCCGCGAAGCCGGCCGTGAAGGGCGGGATCGCCCCCCCGAGGCCGAGGGCGACCGCGGTCGTCTTGTCGAGTGAGACGGTGAGGTCGACGCCGTGGCCGAGCAGCCAGGCATCCACCGACGCCCGCCAGAATTCGGTCCAGTCGGCGGCCATGTGGAACTGGACGGCCCAGACGATGCTCAGCGGGGCGAGTGCGACGCCGATGCCGATGGCGGCGGCGATGAGCGCTTCGAATCCGGCGAGAGAGGCAACGGTCGCACGGTTCACGCCCTGAGCGTATCCGCGCGACCGCTGCCCGAAACGGTGCCTCGCCGCCTATGCGGCGGCGGCGAGGATCTCGCGGAGGAGGGCGGCCGTCTCGGACGGCGTCTTGCCGACCTTGACGCCGGCGGCCTCGAGGGCCTCCTTCTTGGCCTGGGCCGTACCCGCCGAGCCGGAGACGATGGCGCCGGCGTGGCCCATCGTCTTGCCCTCGGGGGCGGTGAAGCCCGCGACGTAGCCGACGACCGGCTTGGTCACGTACTCCGTGATAAACGCCGCGGCGCGCTCCTCGGCGTCGCCGCCGATCTCGCCGATCATGACGATCGCCTCGGTCTCGGGGTCATCCTGGAACGCCTTGAGCGCGTCGATGTGCGTCGTGCCGATGATCGGGTCGCCGCCGATGCCGATGGCGGTCGAGAAGCCGAGATCGCGCAGCTCGAACATCATCTGGTAGGTCAGCGTGCCCGACTTCGAGACGAGACCGATCGGACCCTTGCCCGTGATGTTCGCCGGGGTGATCCCGACGAGCGACTCGCCCGGGGTGATGATCCCGGGGCAGTTTGGGCCGATGATGCGGGTCTTGCCGCCCTTCGCCTTCGCGTACGCCCAGGCCTCGGCCGAGTCGCCGACCGGGATGCCCTCGGTGATGACGACGAGCAGCGAGATGCCTGCGTCGATGGCCTCGATCATCGCGTCCTTGGCGAATGCCGGGGGCACGAAGGCGATCGACACGTCGGCGCCGGTCTCCGCGATGGCCTCGGTGACGCGGCCGAACACGGGCAGCTCGACGGCCGAGCCGTCCTTCGCGGTGTGCGCGACGGTCGTTCCGGCCTTGCGGGCGTTCACGCCACCGACGATCTGGGTGCCGGCCTTGAGCATGAGGGCGGTGTGCTTTGTGCCCTCACCGCCGGTGATGCCCTGGACGATGACCTTGGAATCCTTGTTGAGGAAGATCGACATATCTCTTTCCGTCCTTATGCGTTGGCCAGAGCGGCGGCCTTGTCGGCGCCGTCGTCCATGGTGAGAGCCAGAGTGACAAGCGGGTGCGCGGCGGCGGTGAGGATGGCGCGGCCTTCCTCGACCTGGTTGCCGTCGAGGCGTACGACGAGAGGCTTGTTGGCCTCGGACCCGAGGATCTCGAGGGCCTTGACGATGCCGTTGGCGACGGCCACGCACGAGGTGATGCCGCCGAAGACGTTGACGAACACGCTCTTGACCTGCGGGTCGCCGAGGATGACGTCGAGGCCGGCGGCCATGACCTCGGCCGAGGCGCCGCCGCCGATGTCGAGGAAGTTCGCCGGCTTCACGCCGCCGTGGTTCTCGCCCGCGTAGGCGACGACGTCGAGGGTGGACATGACCAGGCCCGCGCCGTTGCCGATGATGCCGACGCTTCCGTCGAGCTTGACGTAGTTGAGGCTGTGCTCCTTGGCCTTCGCCTCGAGCGGGTCCGCGGAGGCCGCATCGACGAGCGCCTCGTGGTCGGGGTGGCGGAACTCGGCGTTGTCGTCGAGGGTGACCTTGCCGTCGAGGGCGATGATGTCGCCCGAGCCGGTGAGGACGAGCGGGTTGACCTCGACGAGTGTGGCGTCCTCGCCGTGGTAGACGTCGTAGAGCTTCTCGAAGACGGGCACGACCTTGGCGACGAGGTCGTCGGGGAAGCCGGCGGCCTTCGCGATCTCGGCGGCCTTGGCGGCGTCGATGCCGACGAGCGGGTCGACCTCGATGCGGGCGAGCGCCTCGGGCTTCTCGACGGCGAGCTGCTCGATCTCCATGCCGCCCTCGACGCTGCTCAGCGAGAGGTAGGAGCGGTTCGCGCGGTCGAGGAGCACCGAGAAGTAGAACTCGCGCTGGATGTCCGCACCGCCGGCCACCATGACGCGCTTGACGACGTGGCCCTTGATGTCGAGGCCGAGGATGGCTTGCGCCGCCGTGAAGGCGTCGTCGGGGGTCTTGGCGACCTTGACGCCGCCGGCCTTGCCGCGACCGCCCACCTTGACCTGGGCTTTGACGACGGTGACGCCTCCCAGCTTCTCCGCGGCCGCACGCACCTCGTCGGGCGTGTCGGCGACGATGCCGGGAAGGACGGGGACCCCGTACTTCTCGAACAGGTCACGGGCCTGATACTCGTAAAGATCCACGGCTGTCCACTCTCTTGATATCGAGATATTTCCAGCGATCGACTCTACCCCTCCGACTGATCCGTTTTCGCCGCGTCCAGAGGCAGCTCGGCGGTGAGCAGCGCACCTCCGAGAGTCTCGCCCTGGCGCAGTTCGAGGTGGCCGCCGAGCATGTCGAGACGGTGCCCCAGCAGACCCAGTCCGTTGAGGTGCGGCTCGGCGGGCAGGCCCGTGCCGTCGTCTTCGACCTCGATGGTCACCGCGCCGTCCGCGTAGCCCAGGGCGACCCGCAGCTTCGAGGCGTGCCCGTGCCGGAGCGCGTTGGAGACCCCCTCCTCGATGATGCGGATGAGGTTGAGACGCTGGGGCTCTGTCATGACGCGCGCGTAGGTGTCGATCTCGTTGACGGCCGGCGCGATCGAGAGGTCGACGAGGATCGTCGACGGCACTCGCCGGACCATGATGCGCACCGCCTGCACGAGCCCGACCTCGAGGCCGTCGGGGTAGAGCATCTGGCTCATCTCGCGCACATCGACCTGGCGGAGCTGATCGAGGTCGCCGCGCAACGCGAAGAGGTCGGCGACCGCCCCGTTGCGCGAGCCGCCCTCGGTGATCTGGCGGACGACCTGGTCGATGCGGGCGCCGACGAGCACGAGGCGCTGCTGCACGCTGCCGTGGAGACCTTCCGCGACATCCCGGCGCACCCGGAGCTCCTCCGACTGCATGGCAGCGAGCGCCGCCGTCGCGCGCGCCTCGTGCGAGACGCTGCGCACCCGCTCTTCGCGCAGCCTGCGACTCGTCGTGGACAGCATCCCGGCGAACGTGACGGCGAGGGCGTCGGCGAACACGCCGAGCAGGAACTCGATGACCGGCGCGGTCGGCGGCGCGACGATGAGCACTCCGAGCGCGTACTCGAGCAGGATCCAGACGCTGCTGCCGACCACGCCGAGGCCGATGTTGCGCAGGATGGCGCTCGGGCCGCGCAGGAAGACGAGGCGCGGGATCGCGAAGACGAGCATGAGCGCGACGAGGCCCGCGATGCCGGCGATCAGGCGCCTCAGGAGATACCACCCGATGACGGAGAGGGGTGCCGGGAAGTCGCTGAAGTGGACGAGCGTGCTCTGCAGGGCGTCGCCGAGGACGAAGAACGCCGCGATGATGGCGGAAGCCGCACGGAGTGTACGGGCGAAGCTCAGCCGCTCTTTCGCCGCCCTCGCATCCCGCCGCTGGGCGTCAGAAGTCATGCCTCGAGGTCTCCTCGATGAACCGCAGCACCGCGGAGACCCGCTGGTTGCGCCCCCGCGGAAGGCCCAGCGAGGCGTAGATCGCGTTGATGTGGTTCTCGACGGAGCGCGACGAGATGCCGAGCTTCTCGCCGATGCCTTCGTTGGTGAGACCGGCCGCCACGTGGCGCAGCACCTCGTACTGCCGATCGCTGAGCACCGACAGGCTCGACCCCGCGCGCGGGAAGGCGCCCTCGGCGAGCGCGGGGTCGATGACGGTGATGCCGCGGGCGGTCGACTGGATCGCGCGCATGAGAACGTCGACCGACGTGGTGGAATTCTTCGAAAGGTAGCTCCACCCCGCCCGCACGTCTTCGGGAAGGTCGAGGAGGAGCTCCATGACGTCATGGCTCGAGAGCAGCAGCACGCCGAGGTTCGGATCCTTGCGGCACAGCGAGACGCCGAGAGCGAGACCGTTGCCATCGGAGAGGTGCACGTCGAGGACGGCGACGTCGATGGTGCCGGGCTGGAACTCGGCCCGTGCCGAGGACGCGCCGTCGGCGATGAGCACGACCTCGACCCCCTCCTGCGCACGCAGCAGCGTGACGATCATGTCGCGGTACAGCGGCTGATCTTCGACGACAGCGACCCGAACCACAGGACCTCTCAGATTTTCTCTATTGGAGCGATCCTAATGAGGAGTTTCTTCGCACCGACGGCATCGAAGACCACGTGCGCAATGCGTTTCGCCCCTGCGCCGGTCACCTCGGTCACCTGGCCGTCGCCGAAGTCGACGTGCCGGATGCGATCGCCGGGGTTCAACTCGAGGTCGCCGTTGTCGCGCACCGCCCCGCTGACCGGATTGGGCCACTGCGCTTTGGGGCGCGGCGGAAGCGCCGGAGAGGCGAGGGAGGCGCCCTGATCGGCGCCCGGGCGCCGAGCGTTGAGGGCACGGGATTGCGCGCCGCCGCGGCCGTTCGCCTGGCCGGGCGACTGGCGCCAGTCGATGAGGTCGGCGGGGATCTCCTGAAGGTAGCGGCTCGGCATCGCGACCGCGGTGTCGCCGAACTGGGAGCGCGTCATCGCGAGGGTGAGGTAGAGCCGCTGGCGCGCGCGCGTGATGCCGACGTAGAACAGCCGGCGCTCCTCGGCGAGCCCGCCGGGCTCGCCGGCCGAGATGCGGTGGGGCAGCAGGTCCTCCTCGACGCCGGTGATGAAGACGGCGTCGAACTCGAGGCCTTTGGCGGTGTGCAGCGTCATGAGCGAGACGGTGCCGTCCTCGGAATCCAGCTCGTCCGCCGCGGCGACGAGCTGCACCTCGGTGAGGAAGTCGACGAGCGTGCCGCCAGCGTTCGCCCGCGCGAACTCGCGGGTGACGGAGACGAGCTCCTCGACGTTCTCGGCGCGCGCCTCGTCCTGCGCGTCGCGAGTGGCGCGCAGCGAGGCGAGCAGCCCCGAGCCCTCGAGGAGGTGCACGAGCAGGTCGGCGACCGACTTCCGCCCCTGCGGCAGCGCGGGGTCGATCAGGCGCGCGCCCTCGTCGAGCAGCTCGGAGAGGGCGGTGATCGACGCCGTCGCCTTGGCGCCGAGGCCGAGATCGGATGCCGCACGCAGGGCGTCGCGGAAGCTGAGGTCGTTGTCCTCGGCGAAACGGGCGAGCTGCGTCACCGTCGCCTCGCCGATGCCGCGCTTGGGGGTGTTGACGATGCGCCTGAGCGCGAGGTCGTCGGCGGGGTTCGCCACGCTCGTGAGGTAGGCGAGGGCGTCCTTGATCTCGGCGCGCTCGTAGAACTTCGTGCCGCCGAGGATGCGGTACGGCACCGCGGCGCGGATGAAGATCTCCTCCAGCGCGCGGGTCTGAGAGTTCGTCCGGTAGAACACGGCCATCTCGTCGTAGGGGATGCCGCCGCGGTGCAGCGCCTCGATCTCGTCGGCGACGAACTGCGCCTCGTCGTGGGCGCTGAACCCGGTGTAGCCGGCGATCTTCTCGCCGGGGCCGCCGGCGCTCCAGAGGTTCTTCGCCTTGCGGTCGAAGTTGTGGGCGATGACGGAGTTGGCAGCGGAGAGGATGTTCTGGCTCGAGCGGTAGTTCTGCTCGAGGAGGACGACCTTGGCGCCCGGGTAGTCGTGCTCGAACTCGGTGATGTTGCGGATGTCGGCGCCGCGGAACGCGTAGATCGACTGATCCGAGTCGCCGACGACGGTGACCGAGGCGCCAGGGATGCCGCCGGACGCGTCGACGAGCGAGTCGACATGCACTCCGTCGGTCTTCAGCTCGGCGACGATGTGCGGCTCGACCGGCCGGGTGAGCTCGCGGACGAGGGCGTACTGGGCGTGGTTGGTGTCCTGGTACTCGTCGACGAGGATGTGCCGGAAACGGCGCTGGTAGAGGGCGGCGACGCGCGGGAACGCGCGGAACAGGTACACCGTCTGGCCGATGAGGTCGTCGAAGTCGAAGGCGTTGGCGCGGACGAGCTCGCGCGAGTAGTCACGGAAGAGCTCGAGGAAGAGCGCCTCCTTGGGGTCGTCGGTGTTCACCGAGCGCGCGTAGCTCTCGTAGTCCATGAGATCGTTCTTGAGCTTCGAGATCTTGGCGGCGACGTTGCCGGGGGTGAAGCCGAAGGTGTCGGCCTCGCGCTCGCGGATGATGCGCTTGAGCAGCGCGCGGGTGTCGCCGGAGTCGTAGATGGTGAACGACTGGGTGAAGCCGAAGTGCTGCGCCTCGCGGCGCAGGATGCGCACGCAGGCGGAGTGGAACGTCGAGATCCACATACCGTCTGCAGCCTCGCCGAGCAGTCCCTCGACGCGCTCGCGCATCTCGGCGGCGGCCTTGTTGGTGAAGGTGATGGCGAGGATCTGGCTCGGCCACGCCTCGCGCGAGCCGATGAGGCTCGCGATGCGGCGAGTCAGGACGTTGGTCTTGCCCGATCCTGCACCCGCCACGATGAGCAGTGCCCGGCCGCGGTACTCGACCGCCTCGCGCTGCTCGGGGTTGAGACCGTCGAGCACGGCATCGGGCGAGAAGAACGCGGGCGTCGACATTGCCACTTCAGCCTAGTTCTGCGCGCCGACGCCACGGCCGGGCCCTAGGACGCGGTGACCGAAAGGGTGTCGCGCACCGCGGCCGCGAGGTCGGGGTGGTCGGCGAAGACCCCGTCGACGCCCGTTGTCAGGATGGCCCGGAACTCCTGCTGCCACGCGCCGAACGCGGCATCCGCGTCGCCGCGACGGTGGGCCGGGGCGAGGAAGGCGTTCTCGGGCCGCAGCGTCCAGGCGAACACGGCGAGCCCGTCCGCGTGAGCGAGGTCGACGAGTTCGGGACGCGCGTGCCCCTCGGCGTCGAGCAGCAACGCCCTCTCGACGCTGACACCCTCGAGATCGCCTGCGGTGAGGTCGACGAGGGCCTCGGCTGTCTCGGTGAGGAGCACCCGGGTGCCCCGCACGCCGCGCTTTCTCACCTTCGCGAGCACAGGTCGCTCGAAGGACTCGATGACGAGGCGCGAGGTCTCGGCGCTCCAGCCGGCGTCCTGCACGGCCTGGGCGAAGAGGTCGTCGAGGGGCAGCCCGAGATCCTCGAAGTAGGCCGGGTGCTTGAGCTCGGCGACGAGGCCGAAGGGGCGGTCCTCCCTCTCGGCGGCGGCGTCGACGATGTCGAAGAGGCTGGACAGCTTGAGGATGGGGAACTGGCCATCGAAGCTCGAGCTCGCCTGGCGCAGCGCGCCGAGGCGCTCCCTCGCCCGCAGCAGCGCCAGCTCGGGCCAGCTGAAGTCCTCGACGAACCATCCGGTGAGCGTCACGCCGTCCACTTCCTTGGTGGTGCGGCGGCGTGCGAACTCGGAGTGGGCGGCCACGTCGGTCGTCTCGGAGAGTTCGATGTCGTGGCGGATGACGAGCACGCCGTCCTTCGTCGCGACGATGTCCGGCTCCACCGCATCGGCGCCGAGCTGGAAGGCGAGCTCGTAGGCGCTGCGGGTGTGCTCAGGGCGGTAGCCGGACGCGCCCCGGTGTCCGATGACGATCGGTGAGGGGTGCCCGCGCATGTCGCCGATGCTAGCGACGGAGTGTTACAGGGGGAAGCACGGAGAAGGGCGAAGCGGCACGCGAAAGGCGCCGAAGAGCGGATCCCGCGCCTTTCGGCGCCTTTCGCTGCGGCTCAGCCGCGCTTCAGCGAGGCGCAAGACGGCGAATGCCCGGCAAACCGGCTGCCGCCGACCCGCTGCTGATCGCTGAAGACCTCGTTGAACCAGCCGTGCTTCGTTGCGTGGCGATAGCGCGGCCTTCGCCTGATCCGGTCACTCCCACTCGATGGTGCCCGGCGGCTTCGAGGTCACGTCGAGCACGACGCGGTTGACCCCGGCGACCTCGTTGGTGATGCGGGTCGACACCTTGGCGAGCACGTCGTAGGGCAGGCGCGTCCAGTCGGCCGTCATGGCGTCCTCGCTCGACACCGGACGCAGCACGATGGGGTGCCCGTAGCTGCGGCCGTCGCCCTGCACGCCCACCGAGCGCACGTCGGCGAGCAGCACGACGGGGCACTGCCAGATCTCATCGTCGAGGCCCGCCGCGGTCAATTCGGCGCGCACGATGGCGTCCGCCTCGCGCAGCAGGTCGAGCCGGTCGCGCGTCACCTCGCCGACGATGCGGATGCCGAGGCCGGGGCCGGGGAACGGCTGGCGGGCGACGATCACCTCGGGCAGGCCAAGCTCGCGGCCGATGGCGCGCACCTCGTCCTTGAAGAGGGCGCGCAGCGGCTCGACGAGCTCGAACCGCAGGTCCTCGGGCAATCCGCCGACGTTGTGGTGGCTCTTGATGTTCGCCGTGCCGGCCCCGCCGCCCGACTCGACGACATCGGGGTAGAGGGTGCCCTGCACGAGGAACCGCACCGGATCGCCGCCCTCGGCCGCGGCCTCGGCGACCAGGTCGGCCTGGGCGCGCTCGAAGGCGCGGATGAACTCGCGGCCGATGATCTTGCGCTTCGCCTCGGGGTCGGTGACGCCGGCGAGCTCGGCGAGGAACACCTCGGACGCGTCGACGGTGACGAGGCGGATTCCCGTCGCCGCGACGTAGTCGCGCTCGACCTGCTCGCGCTCGCCGCCCCGCAGCAGGCCGTGGTCGACGAAGACGCAGGTGAGCTGGTCGCCGACGGCCCGGTGGACGAGCGCGGCGGCGACGGCGGAATCCACCCCGCCCGACAGGCCGGCGATGACGCGCGCCGACCCGACCTGCTCGCGGATGCGCGCGACCTGGGTCTCGATGACGTTCTCGCTGTTCCAATCGGCGGGGATGCCCGCCGCGCGGTGCAGGAAGTTCTCGATAACCCGCTGGCCGTACTGCGAGTGCTTGACCTCGGGATGCCACTGCACGCCGTAGCAGCGCCGCGCGTCGTTGGCGAACGCCGCGACGGGCGTCGACGCGGTCGAGGCGAGCACCGAGAAGCCCGCGGGGGCCTTGGCGACCGAGTCGCCATGGCTCATCCAGGCGATCTGATCGCCGGGCTGACCGTCGAGGATCGTGCCACCCTCGGTGACGGTCACTTCGGTCGAGCCGTACTCGCGCGCGCCGGTCTGCGCGACCTCGCCGCCGAGCGCCTGCGCCATGACCTGGAAGCCGTAGCAGATGCCGAGCGTCGGGATGCCGAGGTCGAACACCCGCGCGTCGAAGGCGGGCGCCCCCTCCTCGTACACGCTCGACGGCCCGCCCGAGAGGATGATGCCCGCCGGCTGCTTCGCGGCAATCTCCTCGGCGGTAGCCGAGTGGGGCACGATCTCCGAATAGACCCCCGCCTCGCGCACCCGCCGCGCGATGAGCTGGGCGTACTGGGCGCCGAAGTCGACGACGAGGACGGGGTGCCGCTCGCTCACACGCCGCCTTCCGCGGCGGTCCGCGCTGCCTCGTGCTCGGCGAGGTAGCCGCGCACCTGCCTGCTGATGATGGCCTCGACGATGAACGACATGAACGGGATGACGCCGCCGAGGGCGACCTGCACGAACTTCGTGAAGGGCATCCGCATCAGGCTCCAGAGCCGGAAGTCGGCGAAGAGGTAGAGCACGTAGAGCCAGCCGTGGGCGATGAGCACCCCGATGGAGACGTTGACGCCGTGGTAGTAGATGTCGTTCGGGCCTACCGGCAGGAGCGCGACGAGCGGCTCGTGGGGCGCGAAGGCGTACACCCAGTAGCCGAAGCCGTACCTGACGATCATCTCGATCACGAGCAGCAGCAGCATGATGCCGGTGATGTACGCGGTGACCTGGTAGAGCCGCAGCGCCGCTGGCATCTTGGGCAGGTCGACGTCGCGCGGGCGCGCGCCTTTGACGCTCCGCAGCTGCTCGAGGAGGCGGCTGAAATACGTGCCCTCATCACTCAACTGCGTCACCCTCCGAGTTTAGTTTCATGTCCTCGAGCTCGCGCTCGTACACATCGCGGGTGACGCGATACCAGAGGTAGAGCGCGAAGCCCGCGAAGAGCGCCCACTCGGCCGCGTAGAAGGCGTTGAGCCAGTCGATCGCGGTCTGCGCGTAGGGCGGCGGCGAGTAGATCGCATCGAGGCCGGCCGGAATGTTGTCGCGGGCCACGAGGTAGGCCTCGTAGACCGGCACCGCGGGCTGCTTCCACACGTTGACGAGCAGCGCGACGGCGACGTCGTCCATGCGCGGCGGGTCGCCGACGAGGGAGTCCTGAGGCTGCTCGGGCGGGTCGGTGGGCAGCAGCCGGCCGGTGAGGGTGAGTGGAAGATTCCGTCCCGACGGATTCGGCGACGCGGGCTCCGCGTCGAGCCGCTGCTGCACGCTCTTCGCCGTGGCCGCATCGCTCGTGAATCCGAGCGCGACGGCGAGAGATGCCGTCGCGCCGCCGCTCCCGTCGGGCACGATCGCATGCCCGAGAATCCAGTAGCCGGTGTCGGAGCCGTTGTTGTTGCGGCCCGTCGAGACGACGAAGTCACCGGCCGCCCAGGTCACATCGGATACCGTGACGAGTTGACCCACCCGGTTGTCGGCGATCGCGACGCCGGGCTGCAGCGCGGAGTCCAGCGGGACGGTCGCCTCGGTGACAGTCGGCCCGGCCTGGCCCGACGCGATGGCGCGCCCGAGCTGCCACTGGCCGAGCCAGGCGAAGATGCCGGCCACGGCGAGCGCGAGCAGGAGCGCGATGATCCACCGCGGCCGCACCATGACGCTGACGAGGCGGAGGTCGCCGGGATGCCTCGGGCTCATTCGCGCTCCTCTTCAGCCTCGCCCCGCATCGCCTGTTCGATGATGGGGTCCAGGGCGATAGTGGCACGGGTTGCTCGGAGTTCCTCGGCGGTACGCTGCGCCGTCGACGTGCGCGGCCCGGCGAGGTGGCCGATGCGCTCGGAGTTCGCCGCGAACAGCGGACCCGCGATCGCCATGACGAGCACGTAGAGGCCGGCGAACGGGGTGAGGCGGGGGTCGAGACCCGCGCCGACGGCGAGCGTGGCAAGAATGAGCGTGAACTCGCCGCGGCTGGTGAGGATGGCGGCGATGTTGATGCCCTCGCGCCGGTGCAGCCCGTTGAGCCGTGCGATGACGAGACCCGAGACGACGTTGAGCAGCAGAGTGCCGACGACCGCGATGGCCACCTCGCCGACCACCGAGCCGAACTTGCCGATGTCGAGCGCGAGACCGAAGTTGAGGAAGAAGAAGGCGCCGAACACGTCGCGCAGCGGCTCGGACAGGCGCTGGATGCGGGCGGCGTTCCGGGTCGCGCCGAGGACGAGGCCGATGAGGAACGCCCCGATCGCGTCGGTGACGCTGGTGACCTCGCCGAGCCCTGCGAAGAGCACGGCGAGGCCGAAGAAGAGCACGGTGACGAGCTCGTCGTCGTGCGTCGTGAAGAGCCAGTTCACCGGGCGGGCGGCGAAGCGGGCGAGCAGCGTCATGGCGGCGAGGAATCCGATGGCGATGCCGAGCTGCAGCACGATCCCCCACACGTTGCTGCGCCCGGAGAGCACGACGGCGACGACCGCGAGATACACGGCGATGAAGACGTCGCCCACCACCGTCGCGCCGAGGATCACCGGGGTTTCGGCGTTCGCGAGGCGCCGCAGCTCGATGAGCAGCTTCGTGATGATGGCGCTCGACGAGGTGCCCACCATGCCCGCGATGATGAGCGCCTCGCGCGGCCCCCACCCGACGAGGAATCCGAAGAGCAGACCGAGGCCGACGTTGAGCACGATGTAGGCGCCGCCCGAGAGCAGCATGCGGCCGGCACCCGAGATGAAGGCGTCCTGGTCGAACTCGAGCCCGAGGTTGAACAGCAGCAGGATGAGGCCGAACACGGCCACGAGCTCGACGTCGGCCGCCGGGAAGCTCAGGGGGAAGATCTCGGTGTGCGGGCTCGCAAGGACGCCGACGATCATGTAGATCGGCACCGCGGGCAGACCGATGCGTTTGCCGAGACGACCCAGGACGTAGGCGATGACGAAGAGCGCGCCCAGTACGAGCAGGTCGTCAGACATGATGCGCGGGTGCGACCACTTCGCCGGTGCGGAAGAAACTGAATGCCTTGGCGACCTTCTCGGGACTTCCGGCGACGACGAGCGTGTCGCCGGGGAAGACCTTGAAGTCGCTGGACGGGGCCGGGTTCGCCGACTCGCCCCGGACGACGGCGACGACCGTGAGGCCGGCGAGGCCGTGGTCGGCCGGGCTGCCGAGCGCCTGCCCGGCGATGTGGTCGTCGTAGTCGACGGTGAACCAGTCGATCGACAGGCCGGGGATCTGGTCGAGGGCGGTGAGCGTCTCGGTGATGTGCGTGCCGCCGAGCAGTTCGGCGAGGGTGTGCGCCTCGTCCTCGCTGAGACGCAGGCTCACCTTGGCGACGTCGGCACTGTCGGAGTCGTCGCTGAAGCTGATGAGATCGCTGTGGCCGCTGCGGTGCGCGATGACGCCCACCTTGCCGCCGTCGGCGGTGACAAAGGTGTGCAGCACACCGACGCCGGGCAGCTTGACCCGTTTGACCTCGACCATGGCGCTCCTCTCGCGGCCAGTCTACGAGTCGGGGGCGGAGAGCCTCACCCGGTCGGCTGAAGCGTCGTCAGGTTGCTGCTGCGAGGCGATTTCGGCCTCGACGCGCTTGAGGTAGAGGTCGACTTCCTTCTTGACGCGGGATGGATTCCAGCCGAGCTCGGCGCCCATGAGCTTCGCCGCGACGGGTGCGGCGCTCACGCCGCGGTCCCATGCCTCGATGGAGATGCGGGTGCGGCGCGCGAGCACGTCGTCGAGGTGCAGCGCCCCTTCGTGCGTCGCCGCGTAGACGATCTCGGCGCCGAGGTAGTCGTCGGCGCCGGGAAGCGGCTCGGCGAGCTCGGGACGCTCGGCGATGAGTTCGACGAGGTCCTCGGCGAGCACGCCGTAGCGGTCGAGCAGGTGCTCGACGCGGCTGACGTGGATTCCGGCGCGCTTGGCGATCCGCGCGCGCGAGTTCCATGCCGCCGGGTACCCCTCCGCGCCCACCAGCGCGATCTCGGCCGTGGCCGAGGCGGGGACGCGGTACCGGAAGTCGAGCGCGGCGACGGCGGCGTCGACGGCATCCTTCGCCATCACCCGGTATGTGGTGAACTTGCCGCCGGCGATGACGACGAGGCCCGGCACCGAGTGGGCGACGAGGTGCTCGCGGCTGAGCTTGCTCGTCTCCTCGCTCTCGCCGGCGAGCAGCGGGCGCAGCCCGGCGTAGACGCCCTCGACGTCCTCACGGGTGAGCTTCACGGCGAGTACCTCGTTGACGTGCGCGAGGAGGTAGTCGATGTCGGCCGCAGTGGCGGCGGGATGGGCCTTGTCGAGGCGCCAGTCGGTGTCGGTCGTGCCGATGAGCCAGTGGCGGCCCCAGGGGATGACGAAGAGCACGCTCTTCTCGGTGCGCAGCAGCAGCCCCGTGTTCGACTGGAAGCGGTCGCGCGGCACGACGAGGTGCACGCCCTTGGACGCCCGGACGTGGAACTGCCCGCGCGCCCCGACGAGCGACTGCGTCTCGTCGGTCCACACCCCGGTCGCGTTGATGACCTGCCGGGCGCGGATCTCGAAGGCGGTGTCCGTCTGCAGGTCGCGCGCGTGCACGCCGACGACCCGCTCGCCGACCTTGAGGAAGCCCTCCACCGCGACGCGGCTCGCGACCTGCGCGCCGTAGGACGCCGCCGTCCGGACGAGGGTGGCGACGTAGCGGGCGTCGTCCACCTGGGCGTCGTAGTAGACGAGGCCGCCGATGAACGCATCGGGCCTGAGCCCGGGCGCAAGACGGCGCAGCTGCCCGCGGCTGAGATGCCGATGGTGCGGAACACCCGGCGGGCGCAGGCCGGTGTACGAGAACGCGTCGTAGAGCAGCATCCCGGCGCCGACGTATGCCCGTTCGAGAATGGGCTTCGTCAGCGGGTAGAGGAAGCGCACCGGCTTCACGAGGTGCGGGGCGATGCGCTCCAGCAGCAGCCCGCGCTCGACGAGCGCTTCGCGCACCAGGCGGAAGTCGAACTGCTCGAGATAGCGGATGCCGCCGTGGATGAGCTTCGACGATCGGCTCGACGTGCCGCTCGCCCAGTCCCGCTGCTCGACGAGGCCGACGGTGAGGCCGCGGGTCGCAGCGTCCAGCGCGGCACCGGCCCCGACGATGCCGCCGCCCACGACGAGGACGTCGAGCTCATCCGCCTGGAGCGCGGCGATCGCGGCGTCGCGCTCGTCCGGGCCCAGCTTCGAGGAGTAGGTCAGCATGGTTCAGCGGGGGGTGTACGGCGCGACGACGACCTCGACGCGCTGGAACTCCTTGAGATCCGAGTAGCCCGTCGTCGCCATCGAGCGGCGCAGCGCACCGACGAGGTTCGCCGTGCCGTCGCTCACCGTCGCCGGGCCGTAGAGGATCTCCTCGAACGTGCCGACCTGGCCGACCGGCATCCGCCGCCCGCGCGGCAGTTCGCTGTGGCGCGCCTCGGCGCCCCAGTGCCAGCCGCCGCCGGGCGCCTCGGTGGAGCGGGCGAGGGTGGTGCCGAGCATGACGGCATCCGCCCCGCACGCGATCGCCTTGACGATGTCGCCGGAGGTGCCGAGGCCGCCGTCGGCGATGACATGGACGTAGCGGCCGCCCGACTCGTCCAGGTAGTCGCGGCGCGCGCCCGCGACGTCGGCGATCGCGGTCGCCATCGGTGCGTGAATGCCCAAGGTCGCGCGCGTCGTCGAGGCTGCGCCGCCGCCGAAGCCCACGAGCACTCCCGCCGCCCCCGTGCGCATGAGGTGCAGGGCCGCGGTGTAGGTGGCGGCCCCGCCGACGATGACGGGCACGTCGAGCTCGTAGATGAACTTCTTGAGGTTGAGCGGCTCGCGGTTCTTGGCGACGTGCTCGGCCGAGACGGTCGTGCCGCGGATGACGAAGAGATCGACGCCTGCGGCGACCACGGTCTCGTAGAACTCCTGCGTGCGCTGCGGCGAGAGGGCGCCGGCGACGGTGACGCCTGCGGCGCGGATCTCGGCGAGGCGGTCGCGGATGAGCTCGGCCTTGATGGGCGCCGAGTAGATCTCCTGAAGACGCCGCGTTGCGGATTCTTGCGGAAGGTCGCGGATCTCCTCGAGCAGCGGCTCGGGGTCGTCATAGCGGCCCCAGAGGCCCTCGAGGTCGAGCACGCCGAGGCCGCCGAGGCGGCCGATCGCGATCGCCGTCGCGGGCGAGACGACGGAGTCCATCGGGGCCGCAAGGAACGGGATCTCGAACGTGTAGGCGTCGATCGTCCATGTCACGGAGACGTTCTCCGGGTCGCGCGTGCGGCGGCTCGGGACGATCGCGATGTCGTCGAATGCGTATGCCCGACGAGCCCGCTTGGAGCTGCCGATCTCGATCTCCATGCGCCTAGCCTATTGTCGTGCTGAGTTGTGTCGGCCGCGCTACGGCCGGGTCTGAGCGCGCGTCACGGTGCATGCTCCACGCTACTCGGACCAAGCAGGAGCGCACGTAGAGTCGTGGACATGGCGATTGAGAAGGCGCAGGCGGAGCCTTTGGAGAAGCTGCGGCAGCGCCGCAGCTCCAAGTGGACAACGTACCCGCCGGATGTCCTGCCCCTCTGGGTCGCCGAGACGGACTACCCGCTCGCCCCGGCCATCGCCTCCGCCCTGCATGCCGCCGTCGACCGGAACGACACCGGCTACGTCGGGCGCACCACCGACGTCGCCGACGCATTCGCCGGCTTCACCGCGCGGCACTGGGGCTGGCAGGTCAACCCCCGCCGCACCCTCACCACCACCGACGTCAGCGTCGTCATCGTGGAGTCGCTGCGCGCGCTCATCGAGCCCGGCGACGGCGTCATCATCACCCCGCCGGTCTACCCGCCCTTCTTCGACCTCATCCCCGAGGCAGGCGGCAAAGTCGTCGAGGTGCCACTGGTGGATTCCGGAACCCGGTGGTCTCTCGACCTCGAGGGCATCGAGCGCGCGATCGCCTGGGGTGCGAAGGGCGTGCTGCTGTGCAATCCGCACAACCCCCTCGGCCTCGTGCACTCGCGCGAGCAGCTCACCGCCCTCGCGGAGATCGTGGAACGCTACGGCGCGTTCGTCGTCTCCGATGAGATCCACGCCCCGCTGGTGCATGGCGACGCGGTCTTCACTCCCTACCTCAGCGTGCCGGATGCCGCCGAGCACGCCATCGCCGCGCACTCGGCGAGCAAGGCGTTCAACCTCGCGGGGCTCAAGTGCGCGCTCTTCGTCACCGAGGGCGATCGGATGACCGCGGTCGTGCGCGGACTGTGGGGCGAGGTGCGCTCCCGCACCGGGCATTTCGGGCGGCTCGCGACGGCGGCGGGCTACGCCGACGGCGACGACTATCTCGCGGGCGTCGTCGCGGCGATCGAGGACAACCGTCTGCTGCTCACGACCCTGCTCGAGGAGCATCTGCCGCTGGCGAAGTACCGTCAGCCGAAGGCGAGCTACCTCGCCTGGGTCGACCTCGGCGCCTACGAGGAGCAGCTCACCGACGACCCGGCGAAGGTCATCCTCTCGAAGGCGCGCATCGCCCTCTCGGCCGGCGGCGGTTTCGGGGCCCAAGGCCGCGGCCACGTCCGCATCAACCTCGCCTGTGCGCCCGAGGTGCTCACCGAGGCGATTCAGCGCGTCGCCGCGCTCGTCTAGGGCTGGCGCTCCGCGCGCGGGACAAGTCGGCCCTTCAGGAGAGCTGCGGCAGCACCTCGCGCTCGAAGAGCTCGATCTCGGTGGTGTCGTAGGCGGCGTTCGGGAAGTAGAAGATCCCGTAGCCGAGGCCCAGCTCCTGCATGCGCTGCAACCGGTCGACGATCTGCGCCGGGGTGCCCACGGCGAGCGAGCGCTCCGGCCGATACTCGGCGACGAAGCCGTCCGCCCGGTCGCCGAGATAGGGCCGCACCCGGGCGTCGAGGCGCTGGCGGGCGGCATCGAGATCGGATTCCTTCTCGACGACGAGCACGTTGTAGTTCGCGCTGCGCACGATGGCGTCGAAGTCAGTGCCGAGCGCGTCGCAGTGCGCCCTGAGGATCACGCTCTTGGCCGCAAAGCCCTCGGGCGAGCCGTCGAAGTTGGTGTAGCTCGCATACTTCGCGGCGATCTTCAGAGTGACCTTCTCGCCGCCGCCCGCGATCCAGAACGGGATGCCGGGCTTCTGCAGCGGCTGCGGGTAGAACAGCGCGCCGTCGACGTCGTAGCGGGTGCCGTGGAAAGTCGCGGTTCCGGTCGTCCAGGCCTGGTGCATGATCTCGACGCCCTCGCGCAGCGCGACGAGACGCTCCGGCGCCTGGGGGAACCCGTAGCCGTAGGCGCGCCACTCGTGCTCGTACCAGCCGGCCCCGATGCCCATCTCGACGCGGCCGCCCGAGACGATGTCGACGGTGGTCGCCACCTTGGCAAGATAGGTCGGCTCGCGGTACTGGATGCAGGTGCACATCTGCCCCAGCCGCACCCGCGAAGTGGACGCGGCGAAGGCCGCCATGAGGGTCCACGCCTCGTGGGTCGCCTGGTCGCTCGGCACGGGCACGGTGTGGAAGTGGTCGTTGACCCAGATGGACTCCCACAGCGGGTTCGCGTCGGCGCGGGCGGCGAGCGAGTGCATCGTCTGCCACTGCTCGGCGGGGTCGATGCCGACGAGGTCGTGACGCCAGCCCTGAGGGACGAAGATTCCTGCGCGCATAGTCGAATCGTATGCGCGCGGTGCGCCAAGGCGATCGATCCAGTGGACCGGTCGCGCGCCCCGCGACAGGCGGCGGTCGAATTGCCACGGAAGATCCGCAACACGCCGCGCCGGATTTGACCCTGCCCCGACAAGCGACTGGGATGGAAACCGCCCACCTCCGACAACTGCTCCGCCTGCCATGACCGCACCACGTTCTGCCGCCTCCCCCGCCCGAGTGGGCGCGTTCGACGGCATCCGAGCTCTGGCGGTGATGGCGGTCATCGCCTTCCACTACGCCCCTCAGGCGCTGCCCGCGGGCTTCATCGGCGTCGACGTGTTCTTCGTCCTCAGCGGATTCCTCATCACCGGCGGTCTGCTGCGCCCTGGCGCGCTCGCCGCGGGCGCGCTGCGCCGGTTCTGGGTGCGCCGCGCCCGGCGTCTCCTGCCCGCGCTCGGGCTGCTCGTGCTGTGCTGCGGCACGGCGGCGCTCGTCATCGCGGGCGACCCGACGGTGCACTTCGGCTACCAGGTGCTCGCCGCCGCCGGATTCTTCAGCAACTGGCTCCTCATCGGCCAGGACAACGGCTACTTCGCGCAGAGCGCTCCGCCGCTCTTCCAGAACCTCTGGTCGCTCGCCATCGAGGAGCAGTTCTACCTGCTCTGGCCGCTGCTCGTCGTCGCCATCCTGCTGCTGCGCCGCCGGGGGGTGCGGGTGGGCGTCGTCACCGCCGGCGCGCTCGCGTCCGTCGCGGCCATGCTGCTCTACGCGCTCGTCCTCGGCGACTCGGGCCGCGCCTACTACGGCTCGGACAGCCACGCTTTCGGCCTGCTCGCCGGCGGCGCCCTCGCCTTCGCGCTGAGCGGCCGCGATGGTGCCTCGCGCGCCGAGCGCTGGATCTGGTCGGCCGTCGCACCCGTCGCCCTCGCCGGGCTGGCCGCCCTCGCGGTGCTCTCGGGTGGTGACCCTGCCGGCCTCGCCACTGCGACCCCGTTCGCGACACTGCTCGCGGTGGCCCTCGTCGCCGCGATGTCGCGCGGGGCCGGCGCCGTCTCGACTGCGCTCGCCTGGGCGCCGCTGCGCTGGATCGGCGAGCGCTCCTACGGCCTCTACCTTTGGCACTGGCCAGTGCTTCTGCTCGCGCAGACAGCGCTGCCCGGCGACGCCGGTGTGTCGGCCTGGCTGCCTGGCGCCCTAGCACTCGCGCTCACCGTGGCCGCGGCAGCGCTGTCGTTCACCTTCGTCGAGCAGCCGATCCTCCGCGGCGGATTCCGCCAGGCCTACCGCCGTGTCGCCGACGCGCCTGCCCGTCGCAACCAGCCCGCGATCGCGGTCGGCGCCCTCGCGCTCGCCGTCGCCTGCACGGCCACGCTGCTCACCTGCGCGGCCGCCCCGAGCCAGACGGCCGCGCAGCAGCAGGTCGACGACGGTCTCACCGCGATCCAGGCGGCATCGGCCGACACCGCGGTGCCGGCTCCCAGCGCGCTCATGGCCGCACCCGAGACGCTGCCCGATCTCATCACGGCGACAGCCGTGCCGATCACGCATCCGGCACCGACGACACCGACGGCACCGACGCCTGCGCCCAGGCCCGCTCCCCAGCCCGCGCGGCCGGCGATGAACTGGCGTGCGCCGAAGGGTTCGCAGATCACGGCGATCGGCGACTCGGTCATGCTCGCGGCGGCCCGTGGGCTGCTCGGCGCCTTCCCCGGCATCCGCATCGATGCCGCCGTCTCGCGCCAGCCGTACACCGCGCCCGCGGTGCTCCAGCAGCAGGCATCCGGCGGCCTCCGTCCCGTCATCCTCATCGGCCTGGGGACGAACGGATTCATCACCCCGGGCACCCTCGCGCAGCTCCGGAAGATCGCCGGTCCTCACCGCCTGCTCGTCTTCGTCAACCTGTTCGTCGACCGGCAGTGGGAAGAGCCCGACAACGCGCTGCTCACCTCGTTCGTCGAGCACGACAAGCACGCTGTGCTCGTCGACTGGCACGACGCCATCGCGAAGCGCACCGACCTGCTCGGGCCGGACGAGATCCATCCCGGGCCGACGGGGGGCGAGCTCTATGCGTCGATTGTGAAAGCTGCGCTGAAGGACTCGTAGACGCCCCGTTTCCGAGTCTTCCGCGGCCCCTGGGCTGCCGGCCCTGTGCTGCGGCGCGCGCTATCTGCTGTAGTTGGGAGCCTCGACGACCATCTGGATGTCGTGCGGATGGCTCTCCTTGAGGCCTGCCGCAGTGATCCGGACGAAGCGGCCCCGCTCTTTGAGTTCGGGAACCGTGCGCGCGCCGACGTAGAACATCGTCTGCCGCAGTCCACCGAGCAGCTGGTATACGACGGAGCCGACGCCGCCCTTGTAGGGCACCTTGCCCTCGATGCCCTCGGCGATGAGCTGGTCGTCGCTCGGCACGTCGGCCTGGAAGTAGCGGTCGCGCGAGTACGACGTCTTCTCGCCGCGGGTCTGCAACGCACCCAGCGAACCCATGCCGCGGTAGGCCTTGAACTGCTTGCCATTGACGTAGATGAGCTCGCCCGGGGCCTCGTCGGTGCCCGCAAGCAGCGAGCCGAGCATGACCGTGTCAGCGCCCGCGACGAGCGCTTTCCCGATGTCGCCCGAATACTGCAGACCGCCGTCGGCGATGAGCGGGACGCCCGCCGCGCGCGCAGCGAGAGAGGCCTCGTATACCGCGGTGACCTGGGGCACGCCGACGCCGGCGACGACTCGGGTGGTGCAGATCGAGCCCGGGCCGACGCCCACCTTGACGGCGTCCGCGCCCGCGTCGATGAGCGCCTGGGCGCCGGAGCGGGTGGCGACGTTGCCGCCGATGACGTCGACGCCCGCGAAGGCGGGGTCGGACTTGATGCGCGCGATGATGTCGAGCTCGCCGCGGCTCTCGCCGTTGGCGGTGTCGACGACGATGACGTCGACACCCGCGTCGACGAGGGCCTTCGCGCGATCCCACGCGTCGCCGAAGAATCCGATCCCAGCGCCCACGCGCAGTCGGCCGGCCTCGTCCTTGGTGGCGAGCGGGTACTTCTCGCTCTTGTCGAAGTCCTTGACGGTGATGAGCCCCCGAAGCTTGCCGGACTCGTCCACCAGCGGAAGCTTCTCGATCTTGTGCTGCGAGAGCAGTGCGAGGGCATGGTCGGGGTCGATGCCGACCGGGGCCGTGACGAGCGGCGCCTTCGTCATGATGTCGCCGACGCGCACCGATTCGGCCTCGAACGGGGAGACGAAGCGCATGTCGCGGTTGGTGACGATGCCGACGAGGGTGCCGTCGTCGGACACGACGGGCAGACCGGAAATGCGGAAGTCGCGGCAGAGCTTGTCGACCTCGGCGACGGTCGCGGCGGCGGTGGTCGTCACGGGGTTCGTGATCATGCCGGACTCGGAGCGCTTGACCTTGTCGATGATCGCGGCCTGGTCGTCGATCGACATGTTGCGGTGCACGATGCCGATGCCGCCGCTGCGGGCCATGGCGATCGCCATGCGTCCCTCTGTCACGGTGTCCATCGCGGCCGACAGCAGCGGCGCATGCACCGAGATGCGCTTGGTGAGGCGGGATGCGGTGTCCGCCTCGCTGGGGATGACATCGGTCGCTCCGGGCAGGAGCATCACGTCGTCGTAGGTGAGACCGAGGAGTCCGAAGGGGTCACGCTCTTCCATAGCTCATCGTAACGTGGGCTCCTTCGGATCTATTTCATGCGAACGCATCCTTCTGTCCGGATTGCGCCCCGGTTCACGGGGATCGCGCCCGGCGCCGCCTGCCCTCGCGCCGGCTACTCCCTAGCCGCGTCCACATCGGCGGCAAGCGTGCCGAGATAGAGCTCGATGACCTTGGGATCGTCGGCGAGCTCCCGCCCAGTGCCGGTGTACGAGTTGCGGCCCTGGTCGAGGACGTAGCCGCGGTCGCAGATCTGCAGGCAGCGGCGCGCGTTCTGCTCGACCATGACGACCGTCACACCGGTGCGGTTGATCTTGCGGATGCGGATGAACGCCTCGTCCTGACGAACCGGGGACAGACCGGCGGATGGTTCATCGAGCAGCAGCACGCTCGGCTCCATCATGAGCGCGCGCGCCATGGCGAGCGACTGCCGCTCGCCTCCGGAGAGCCCGCCCGCGCGCAGCCGACGCCGCTCGCCGAGGATCGGGAAGAGGTCGTAGATGACCTCGAGCCGCTCCTTCAGCTTGTGCGGGCGCAGATAGAGGCCCATCTGCAGGTTCTCCTCGATGGTGAGGCCGGGGAAGACGTTGTCGGTCTGGGGCACGAAACCGACGCCGGCCTCGACGAGCTTGTTCGCCTTGAGATTGGTGATGTCCTGGCCGTTCAGCGTCACCGTCCCCGAGCGGACCGGCACGAGGCCGAACAGCGCTTTGAGCAGCGTCGACTTGCCGGCCCCATTCGGGCCGATGATGCCGATGAGTTCGCCGGGATAGGCCTGCAGGCTGCTCCGATCGAGGATGTTGACGCCCGGCAGGTACCCGGCCACGAGCTCCTGGGCGTCGATCACGGGCGCGCCGCCACCGGTGTAGGCGACCATCAGTTCTCCTCGCCTTCTGCCTCGCGGACCGCTTCCACGTACTCCTCGAGCTTCTCCTCTTCGACCTCGCGCTCGGTCTCTTCGACTTTCGCCAGCTCGTCGAAATCCTCCTCGAGCAGGGCGTCGTCGCCGAGATCCTGGTCGTGATGCGACCCGAGGTAGGCGTCGATGACGGCCTGGTTCTTCATGACGCTGCCCGGCCGACCCTCCGCCACGATCTTGCCCTCGGCCATGACGACCACCCAGTCGGAGATGTGCTGGACCATGTGCATGTCGTGCTCGACGAAGAGCACGGTCGTGCCCCGATCGCGAAGATCCTGGATGTGGCCGAGCAGTGACTGCGTGAGCGCCGGGTTGACCCCGGCCATCGGCTCGTCGAGCATGATCATCGCCGGGTCGCTCATGAGCGCGCGGGCCATCTCGAGGAGCTTGCGCTGGCCGCCCGAGAGCGACCCCGCGTAGTCCTCGCGCTTGTCGTGCAGCGTGAAGCGTTCGAGCAGCTCGTCCGCCTTCTCGACGAGCTGCTTCTCGCGGCCCGTCCAGCTCGGCCAGAACACCGACCTCAGCAGGCGCTCGCCGGCCTGCGCCTGCGAGCCGAGCAGCATGTTGTCGAGTACGGTCATCGCAGACAACGCCTTGGTGAGCTGGAACGTGCGCACCATCCCCGCGCGCGCCACCTTGAACGAGCTCGCCGAGGCGATCGTCTCCCCCTGGAAGCGCCAGCGCGCCTCCTTGGCGCTCGGAGAGTCGAATCCGGTGATGATGTTGAAGAACGTCGTCTTGCCCGCGCCGTTGGGGCCGATGAGCGCCGTGATCGCCCCGCGCTGCACCTCGAGGTGCTCCACGTCGACGGCGGTGATACCGCCGAAGCGCCTGGTGATGCGGTCGACGATGAGGATCGGCTCGGGTTTTGCCGAACCGGGCAGTTCGTCGACCGTCGCGAGTTCCGCGCGCAGCGCAGTCCGGTCGTAGGGGTAGTCGGTCATGTCAGCCAATGAAGTTCAGCTCCCGCTTGTTTCCCAGGATGCCCTGCGGTCTGAAGATGACGAGCAGCATGAGTCCGACGCCGACGAGGATCCACACGAACTGCGGAATCTGAGTCACGTTCATCACGGTGTGCGGAACGTACGTCGTGACGACATCAGTGAGGATCGTGGTGAAGACGAAGTAGAGCAGTGATCCGAGGATCGGGCCGAACACCGTCGCCGCGCCGCCGAGCAGGAGACACGTGTAGATGAGGAAGGTCTGCGAGCGCCCCAGGCCGTCGGCCTGGACCGAGCCGGAGAGCACGTAGAACACTCCACCCAGCGCGCCGAAGACGGCGCCGATGATGAGGCTCTGCATCTTGACGAGGTTGACGTTCTTGCCGAGGCTGCGCACGGCATCCTCGTCCTCACGAATACCGCGCAGCACGCGGCCCCACGGGCTCTTGACGAGGAGCAGCGCAATGAGCGCGATGATGACGACGGCGCCCCAGGAGACGATGCGCAGCCACCAGCTGTCGCCGCCCGTGTAGGGAGCCGTCAGTGGGCCGAGGCTGAGCGTGCCCTCGTGCGGAAGCGGCGAGAGCGCGACGAACGGACCCTGGAACTTGAATCCCTGGATGCCGACCGGGCCGCCGGTGAGGCTCTGCAGTGCCGGGCTGTCGCCGATCATGCGGATGATCTCGGCGAACGCGATGGTCACGATGGAGAAGTAGTCGCCGCGCAACCGCAGGGTCGGAAGGCCCAGGATGAGTGCCGCGATGATCGCCACGACGATGGCCACGAGCAGGCCGAGCCAGAAGTCGCCCGAATACTCCACGGTGATGGCGAAGCCGTAGGCGCCGAGCAGCATGAAGCCCGCCTGGCCGATGTTGATGAGGCCCGTATAGCCGAAGTGCAGGTTGAGGCCGATCGCGGCCAGCACGAAGGCCGCGGTGACCGCGGAGACCAGCGAGCCGCCGGCATCGGTGAGCAGCTGTACGAGGAATTGTCCGAAGTCCATGGTGCCTCCCTTAGCCGACCCGCTGACTGCGGCCGAGGATGCCCTGCGGCCGGAAGATGAGGATCACGATGAGCACGAGAAGCGCGGTCGCGTACTTGAGATCACCCGGCAGGATGATGCCGGTCATCTGCACCACGATGCCGATGATGAGGGAGCCGACCAGAGCACCGAAGGCGGTGCCGATACCGCCCAGTGTGACGGCGGCGAACATGAGCAGCAGGATGCTGAGGCCGGTCGACCAGTTGATGCCGTTGTTCACGAGGGCGTACAGCGCGCCGGACAGCGCGGCGAGTCCCATCGACACCGTCCACACCAGGCGGATGATCCGGTTGTTGTCGATTCCGGATGCCGCGGCCAGCGCCGGGTTGTCGGCGACGGCACGCGTAGCGCGGCCGATGCGGGTGCGGGTGAGAGCGAGCCCCACGAGGACGAGCACGACGATGGAGACCCCCATCGACCAGTAGCCGGACGGCGTCAGGTAGAGCGGGCCGCCGATCTGCTGGATGTCGGCCGTCACGGGAAGCGGCAGCGCTCCGAAGAAGAACTGGTACAGGTACTGCAGGGCGAACGAGAGCCCGATGGACACCAGCATCAGCTGGCTGATTCCGATGCCCTTGCGTCTGAGGGGAGCCCAGATCGCGAGATCCTGGACATAGCCGCTGGCGGCTCCGACGACGACCGCCATGAGGGAGGCGAGGACGAAGTTCCACCCGAGCTGCAACGAGAAGATGTACGCCATGAAGCCACCGAGCGTCACCTGCTCGCCGTGGGCGAAGTTGGAGATCCCCGTCGTGCCGTAGACGAGCGAGAGCCCGATGGAGGCGAGCGCGAGCAGCAGGCCGAGCAGCAGGCCCTGGGTGAACGCCTGCCAGACGAGCTGTCCGGTCGTCGAGGGCCCGATGTCGTTCGACTGCGAGCCCGTGCCGTGGCCGGCGAGCGCGATGATGACCGGTTTCAGCGCGCCGAGCTGGACGTTCTTCGCCGTCGTCGTCGGTGAGGCGATGGTGACGCCGCTCGGCAGCGTCGCCGGGTCGATGGCGATCCGGTAGTCGCCGGCGGCGGTGCCGGCGAATTTGAAGACGCCCGTCGCGTCGGTGGTGACGGACGCGCTCGCCCCGCTGGGGTCGGTGGCGGTCACCTTGACTCCGGCGACCGCGTTGCCGTTGTCGTCGCGCAGGGTGCCCTGGATGCAGGCGGTGGTGGGATCCGGCTGGCAGCTGGCACCGGCGGTGACGCCCCCTGCGGCGAACGAGGCCGTCGCGAAGCCGAGTACGAGCGCGATGCCCACGGCCGCTGCGACGATCCCGCGTCGCAGCAGGCTGGTGCTGAGGTTTCGCAATGAATACGGGCCTTTCAGGACACGGGGCGGGGGCCGGCCATGCCAGCCGACCCCCGCCCCGTGTCGCTCAGTGGTTCGTCGCTCAGTGGTTCGTGTTACTTCGCGCTGTTGACCGAGGTCACCGGCTGCGGCGTGTTCGTGCTGTCGAACTTGTACAGCGTCACGTAGCCGCTCGACGGGTCGTGACCCGAGTTGAGCGGGCCGATGCCGGTGACACCGATGTAGTGGACCTGCTTGCCGGCCTTGATGGCCGCAAGGCCATCGGCGTAGGTCTTCACATCGGTGAGGCCCGTCGCCGGCGTCACCGTCGGAGTCACGCCGTTCTTGGTGAAGGCATCCTGCGCACCCGTGATCGGAAGGATGTACTTGACGAAGTCGGCCGGGTTGTTCGAACCCGCTTCGTCCGCCGCGAGGGCCAGGATGATCGTCGCGTCGTAGGACTCCGGAGCGTAGACGAAGCCCTTGTCGATCGTCGCGCCGTTCTCATTGGCCTTGTACCAGTTGTTGAGAAGGGTCTGGAAGTCCGACGTCGGGTTGATGCCCTGTGCCGTGCCCTGAGCACCCGCGAGGTTGCCGACCGTCTTGTCGTAGGACGACAGGTTGCCATCGATGAAGTACGCGTTCTTGAAGGCGAACCCGGCCGACGCGAGCGCCGGGAGGATCTGCGTCGTCTGCGCCTCAGCGTCGATGACGATGGCGTCCGGCTTCGTGGCGAGCGCTGCCGACACGATCGGGGCGAAGTTCGTCTCGGTCTGCGAGAACTCCTGGTTCTTTCCGGTGCCGCCGTAGGTGACCGACGCGCCGTTGGACTCGAGGACCTTCTGGATCGCGTCGCGGAGGTTCGTCGTGTAGGCCTCGCTCGCGGTCAGGATGGCGATCTTGGTGTGGCCGTCGGCGACGATCTGCGCGCCGAGGACGTTGCCCTCGACCGAGTTCGGCACCGGGTCGCGGAAGTACCACTTCGAGGCGCCGGTCAGAGCGTCCGAGGTGTTCGCCGGCGAGAACATGACGATGCCCGCCGCGTCGACCGTCGGCAGCACGTCAAGCGTCACGCCCGAGGACTCGGCACCGAGGATGGCGGAGACCTTCGAGCTGATGAGCTTCTTGATGTTCGGCTCGGCGATGGTCTGCAACGCCGTCGCGTCGCCCGAGTCGACCGAGATGACCCGGGCCGGCTTGCCGTTGACGCCGCCGGCCGCGTTGATCTCCGACAAGGCTTCGCCGGCTCCGGCGACGGCGGCCGGGCCGAGCGAGGCCAGCTGGCCGGTCAGCGGGAGGAACGTGCCGAGCACGAAGTTGGTCGACGAGTCCTCGCCGGCCGCGGGGGCCGAGGCGGCCGGAAGGGCAGCGCCGGCAGCGCCGGTCGACCCCGAGGGGGACGAGGACGACGGCGACGACGAACACGCCGCCAGGAAGAGCGCAAGGGCGACGGCACCGGCTGCGCCGGCCACCGCCTTGCCGCGCGAGGAGAGAGTACTCACGTTGGGGGGAGCCTTTCATGTGATTGATGGGCAGGAAGGCGGGGTGCATCCGCCGGTTCTTCGCAAGTTACTCACGTTATGTTTCGGTCGCATGACATCGTGTAACAGCTGGTCATGTGAGGCTAAGTTGTGACTTTCCGGCTCGCCGTCGCGGCATCCGTCGTGATGAAGACGAGCGCGACCCACACCAGCGCGAAGCCGGTCCAGCGAGCCGCCGACATCGGCTCGTGGAGGAGGAGCACGCCGACGAGCAGCTGCATGATCGGCGTCAGATACTGGATGAGACCGGTCCACACCAGCGGGATGCGGCGCGCCGACGCGGCGAAGAGCAAGAGCGGGACGGCCGTCACCGGGCCGGCGAGCATGAGCAGCACCGCGTGCCAAACCCCCGCCGTGCCGAAGGTCACGCCGCCGCCGAACGCCGCGATGAGGCCCAGCACCCCGGCGGCCACCGGGGCGAGCCACACCGTCTCGACGAGCAGGCCCGAAACGGCGTCGACGCTGGCGCCGACCTTGCTCTTGAGCAATCCGTAAAACCCGAACGAGAAGGCGAGCGACAGCGCGATCCAGGGGAACTGCCCGTAGGCGACGACGAGCGCGGCCACGGCGACGAGGCCGATCGAGACGGCGAGCCACTGCAGGCGGCGCAGGCGCTCGCCGAGGAAGACGACTCCGAGGACGATCGTGACGAGCGGGTTGATGAAGTAACCCATCGCCGCCTCGGTGACCTTGCCCGTTGTCGAGGCGTAGACGTACACCTGCCAGTTGACAAAGACGATGGCGGCCGCGGCGGCGAGCAGGCCGAAGAGCCTGGGCGTGCGCCAGACGGCGAAGAAGCTGCCCCAGGTGCGGGTGACGGTGAGCAGCCCCGCGCAGAGCACGATCGACCAAAGAACCCGCCAGGCGACGATCTCGAACGCGCCCGCGGGGGCGAGCAGCTGCAAGTAGATCGGCAGCAGACCCCAGAGGAAGTACGCGCCGAGGCCGTACGCGATTCCCGGACGACGTTGAGAGGTCAGGTCGGAGGGCATCCCCAAAACGCTTCAGGCCCGGGCGCATGGCCCGGGCCTGAAGCGTTTCGCAGCGTGATGCGGCTAGTGGACGACGATGGCGAGCACGTCGCGGGCTGAGAGGACCAGCAGGTCGTCACCGCCGTACTTGACCTCGGTGCCGCCGTAGCGCGAGTAGATGACCTTGTCGCCGACGGCGACGTCGAGCGGAACGCGGTTGCCGTTGTCGTCGATGCGGCCGGGGCCGACGGCGACGACCTCGCCCTCCTGCGGCTTCTCTTTGGCGGTGTCGGGGATAACGAGACCCGACGCGGTGGTCGTCTCTGCCTCGACCTGCTTCACAACGATGCGATCTTCGAGCGGCTTGATGGAGACCGACACGGTGACCTCTTTCTTGTACGGTGTACTTCAAGACACGGGTTAGCACACTCGCATGGAGAGTGCTAAAGCGAGTGTAGGCCGAGGACTGGCACTCCCGCAACGCGAGTGCCAAACGTTGACGTCATCAGGTGAGGCGGTCGGATGGATCGCGATGAGCTCGTCGAGCTGCTGAGCCCGACCGGCCTCGACCTGCTCGACGAGCTGCCACCCTACTCGTCGCAAGCCGATGTCGTGAAGCTCGTCTCCGCGCTGCGCACCGCCGGACATCCGCCAGGCCTCGTGGCAGCTGTTCTCACCCAGGCGAAGCTGCGCGCCAAGGCGGGTGGGCCGCACGGAAAGTTCGGCGAGTTCGCCGCACGGATGCTCTTCACCGACACCGGCCTCGAGCAGGCCACCAGGCTCGCGGTCGCCGGCCGCCACGCCGCGCGCTTCCGCTCAGCCGGCCTGTCACGCGTGGCGGATCTCGGCTGCGGCATCGGAGGCGACGCGCTCGCGATGGCGGCGCTCGGACTCTCCGTCATCGCGGTGGAACGCGACGAGGTCACCGCCGCCATCGCGGCGTACAACCTCGCTCCCTTCGAGAACGCTGTCGTCGAGCACGGCGACACTGCCGACTTCGACCTCGCGCGGGTCGACGGCGTGTTCTTCGACCCGGCCCGGCGCACCGCCGGGCACACCGACACCCGACGGTTGACCGATCCATCCGATTACTCCCCCGCGCTCGGCTCGGTGTTCGCCACCGCCACGCGCGTCCCCACCGGGGTCAAGCTCGGGCCGGCCTTCGACCGGGACGCCATCCCGGCGGATGCCGAGGCCCAGTGGGTATCCGTCGACGGCTCCGTCGTCGAGCTCGGGCTCTGGTTCGGGGCGCTGGCACGAGGCGGTGTGAAGCGGGCGGCGCTCGTCGTGGCGGGATCCGGCGCGAGCGAGCTCACCGGCGCGAGCGACGCCCCCGATGAGGAGGTCGGCGCGCTCGGCGGGTATGTGTACGAACCCGACGGCGCCGTCATCCGCGCCCGTCTCATCGGCGATCTGGCGCGCCGGCTCGACGCCCACCCGGTCGGCGCGGGCATCGCCTACCTCAGCGGCGAGACGCTCGCTGCGACGCCGTTCGCCACAGCTTTCCGGGTAGTCGAGGAGCTGCCCTTCGCCGAAAAGGCTCTCGGAGCTGCTCTGCGCGCGCGCGGCGTCGGGCCTCTCGAGATCAAGAAGCGCGGTGTCGACGTCGATCCGGCGGTGCTGCGGCAGCGCCTCAGGCTGCGCGGCACCCTGCCCGCGACGATCATTCTCACCCGCGTCGCCGGACGGCATACCGCACTGCTCGTCGCGCGGGTCTGACCGAGGGCTGCTACGGGGTGGCGTAGTTCGGAGGGGGCCCCGGCGACTCCAGGGCAGCCCACGGGATCCACACCGCGAACGCGAAGAGCAGCAGGAAGATCCCGATGATCCCCAGGGCAATCGCGGCGTAGCCGATGATGACGCCCGCGAGTGCGAGCCCCCTGCCGCCCTCGCCGGTGCGCTGAATCTGGGAGAGGCTGAGATGCCCGAGGATGACGCCCGCGATAGGTGCCGCGATAGGAATGAGGCCGACGACCCCGACGAGCGAAGCGATGAACGAGATCACCGCCAGCGGGTTGGTGCGCGGCCCATAGAACCCGGGCGGCGGCGGATACCCGCCCGGCGGGCCATACGGCGGCGGCGAGTACGCGGGGAACTGCGGCGGCTGATCCGAGTCAGACACCCTCTTACCGTACCTGGATCTCGGTGACAGGCAAGGTCGAATCCGCGCCGAACGAGAGGGTCGACGGCGCGTGCCCGGCCATGACGAGCTGCGCACCAAGCGCAGCGATCATCGCCCCGTTGTCCGTGCACAGCGAAAGGTGCGGGATGCGCAGGGTCAGCCCGGCAGCGTCCGCGCGCTGCTGTGCGAGCTCGCGCACCCGGGCGTTGGCGGCGACGCCACCCCCGAGGAGCAGGCGCGGCACACCGCGATCGAGACAGGCGGCGACGGCCTTGGAGATGAGGACATCGGCGACGGCCTCGCGGAAGCTCGCCGCCACGTCGGCCACCGGAACGCTCTCGCCGGCATCCTCGCGCTGCTCCACCCAGCGCGCGACGGCGGTCTTGAGTCCCGAGAACGAGAAGTCGTAGCGGTGCCTCTCGAGGTCCTTCGGCAGGCTGAGCCCGCGCGGGAAGCGGATCGCCGCCGGGTCGCCGCCCTGCGCCGCGCGGTCGATCTGCGGTCCGCCGGGGTAGGGCAGGCCGAGGACGCGCGCGACCTTGTCGAAGGCCTCCCCCGCCGCATCGTCGATGGTCTCACCGAGCAGTTCGACATCGCTGACCAGATCGCGCACGTGCAGCAGGCTGGTGTGGCCGCCTGAGACGAGCAGCGCGATGGTCGGCGCGTCGATCGCGTGGCCCGGGCCACCGCCGGCATCGAGGACGTCGGCGCCGACGTGCCCCACCAGGTGGTTGACCGCGTAGAGCGGGGTGTCGAGGGCGACGGCGAGCGCCTTCGCCGCGCCGACGCCGACCATGAGCGCGCCGGCGAGTCCCGGACCGCTCGTCACGGCGATCGCGTCGAGGTCGGCGAGGTCGACGGATGCCGTCGCCAGCGCCTCCTTCAGCGTCGGGATCAGGGCTTCGAGGTGCGCACGGGCGGCGACCTCGGGGACGACGCCGCCGTAGCGGGCGTGCTCGTCCATGCTCGAGGCGATCGCGTTGGCGAGCAGCCGGGTGCCGCGCACGATGCCGACACCCGTTTCGTCGCAGCTCGTCTCGATGCCGAGCACGAGCGGATCAGATTCGCTCACCGCAATGTCGCTTTCATCGTGTAGGCATCCGTGTTCGACGGCTGGTAGTAGCCGGGCCGGGTGCCGACGACCTCGTAGCCGAGGGAGCGGTAGAGGCTCTGCGCCACCGCGTTGTCGACGCGCACGTCGAGGAACATCTGCCGGACCCCCAGCTCGGCGGCGCGCTCGTGCGCGGCCTCGAGCAGGCCGCGGCCCAGCCCGCGGCCGCGAGCGGTCTGGGCGACGGCCAGGGTCTGAATGTCGCCGTCGCCACTGCCGGGAACGACGCGCAGTCCGACGTAGCCGATGACGGCTCCGTCGTCGTCGACCGCGACGAGGTAGTTGCCGAAGTCGCTCTCCAATTCGGCCTGGAACCCCTGGCGGCTCCAGGCTTCGAGGCCGAACACCGTGTTCTCGATGACCATGATCTCGTCGAGGTCGGCGCTGGACGCGGGGCGGAGCGCGGTCATCCGGTCACCCGCTTGGGTCCATTCGACGGGGTCACATCCGGCGAGCGCAGGTACAGCGCCTCGTCCTTCGCGAACGCCCGCTGGTGCAGGTGGGTGAGCCCGGCGAGCACTCCAAGGGACCCGGCCGAGCACGCGGCGGCATCGAACCGCGGCACATCGCGGTGCGGCAGCTCGTCGGGCCGGCTGAGTCCCGGTCCACCGCTGCGCAGCGGGATGCCGAACTCGTCGACCCCCCCGTAGAGGCTCCAGTACACCTCGCGGCGCCGAGCGTCGGTGACGACGAGGAGCGGCCCCGCGTGGCCGGCGCGGTAGCGCTCGAACGCGAGGGCGTCGTGGCTGGCGAGCGGCAGGACCGGCTTGCCCGCGCCGAAGGCGAAGGCCCGCGCGGCGGCGATGCCGACGCGCAACCCCGTGAACGGGCCCGGCCCCATACCGGCCGCGACCCCGCTGAAGGCCGCGATCGGGATTCCCGACACCGCGAGCGCCTCGGCGATGGCATCCCCCACCACTTCGGCGTGGCGCATGGTCTCGGCCGAGCCGACCTCGGCGAGCACCCTGCCGCCGTCGACGACGGCGACCGAGGTCCCGGCGGAGGTGTCGATCGCGAGCAGCACGATCCCACGCTACCTAGGGGCGCCGCACGATCGCGACGGTGCGCGGTTCGTCGCCGCCGACCTCGACCGCTGCGCCCGCCGCCTGGCCGGCCGGACGGTCGATGAGCACCTCGATCCATTCGTCGGTGATGCCGTCGAGCATCCCCGCACCCCATTCGACGACGACGACCGAGCCAACGAAGTCGAGGTCGAGGTCGTCGAGTTCGCGAGCGCTCGCGAGCCGGTACGCGTCGACGTGGACGAGCGCCGGCCCGCCGACGAGCGAGGGGTGGGTGCGGGCGAGGACGAAGGTCGGGCTCGTGATGGGTGCGCGCACTCCGAGCGCCTCGCCGACGCCGCGCGTGAGCGTGGTCTTGCCGGCGCCCAGCGGCCCGCTGAGGACCACGAGGTCGCCGGCGCCCAGCGTCCGGCCGAGACGGCGGCCCAGCGCCTCCATCTCGGCCGCGGTGGCGACGGAGTGGGTGCCGAGCAGGGAGTCCGTCACGGCTCCAGCCCGCGGTAGCTGCGCGCCACACGGCCGCCGACGCGTGTGACGATCTCATAGTTGATCGTTCCGGCCGCCTCGGCCCAGTCCTCCGCCGTGGGCACGCCGAGAGCGCCGTCGCCGAAGAGCACGACCTCGTCGCCGACGGCGACCGGGGCATCCCCGACATCGACGACGAACTGGTCCATTGCGATCCTCCCCGCCACGGGATGGGTCGCACCGGCGATGGCGACCCTGGCCCGATTCGATGCCGCGCGCGGCACGCCCTCGGCGTAGCCGAGCGGTACCAGAGCGAGCGTGGTGTCCTTCTCGCACTCGTAGGTGTAGTCGTACGAGACGCGGGTACCCGCCGCGACGCGCTTGACCGCGGCAACGCGACCGCGCAGCGTCATCGCGGGGCGCAGCCCGAGGTCGGCGGCGCTCGCCTGCGCGGGAAACGGCGACAGTCCGTAGATCGAGATGCCGAGGCGGACCGCGGTGTAACGGGATTCGGGTTGCCGGATCGCCGCGGCGGAGGCGGCCGCGTGCACCAGGTCGGGCTCGATGCCGAGCTCGCGGGCGAGCGCGATCCCTTCGTCGAATCGCCGGAGCGCCTCGGAGTCGTCCTCGATGGTCGCATTGGAGACGTGCGTGAACAGCCCGACGACGTCGACCTCGCGGCCGAGTCCGAGCTCGGCGGCCCGGGCGAGGGCGCTCTCCCAGTCGGCGCGCGGGAATCCGTTGCGGCTGAGCCCCGTGTCGAGTTTGAGCTGCACGCGCGCCGGTCGTCGCGCTGCGCCCGCGGTCCGCGCGACCTGCTCGAGCTGGTCGAGCGACGAGAGGCCCACGTCGATGCCGGCGTCGATCGCGGTGGCGAATGTCTCGCCCGGGGCGTGAAGCCACGCCAGGATCGGCGCCTCGATGCCCGCCTCGCGCAGCTCGAGCGCTTCGGCGATGTCAGCCGTTCCAAGCCAGTCGGCTCCGCCAGCCAGCGCAGCACGCGCTGCGGCGACAGCGCCGTGCCCGTACGCGTTCGCCTTGACGACGGCGATGAGGTGCTCGGTTCCCACGAGCGCGCGCAGCGCGCGCACATTGGCCGCGATGGCACCGAGGTCGATGACGGCCTCCCGAAAGACCGGCTCAGGCATCCGCGCCCTCGGCGACGACGAAGGCGCACGCCACCCCGGCGTCGTGGGTGATGCTGAGGTGCAGTCTCCGGATGCCCTGCGCGGCGACCACCGCAGGCGCGTCGCCGCGCAACTCGAAGTCCGGGTCGCCGTGCTCGTTGTTGACGACGGTGATGTCGGCCCAGCGCATCCCCTGATCACGGCGGCCCAGGGCCTTGACGAGAGCCTCCTTCGCGGCGAATCGCCCCGCGAGGGATCGCACCGGCAAGGCACGTTCGCTCTCCGCGAACAGCCGCTCGAGCAGCTTCGGCGTCCGCGCGATCTGCTCCTCGAAGCGCGCGAGGTCCACGATGTCGACCCCGATGCCCGCGATCACTACTCGACCGTGACGCTCTTGGCGAGATTGCGAGGCTGGTCCACGTCCAGCCCCTTGGCGCTCGCGAGCTCGAGGGCGAAGATCTGCAGCGGAACGACGGCGAGCAGCGGCTCGAAGAACGGGCCGGCGAGCGGAATGGGCAGCACCTCGTCGGCGAACGGCAGCACCGCGACGTCGCCGAGCTCGGCGATCGCGATGACGCGCGCGCCCCTGGCGCGGATCTCCTGGATGTTCGAGATGACCTTCTTGTGCAGCTCCGCGTCGCCGCGCGGGCTCGGCACGACGACGAACACGGGGATACCGGGCTCGATGAGCGCGATCGGCCCATGCTTGAGCTCGCCCGCCGGGAATCCCTCGGCGTGAATGTAGGCCAGTTCCTTGAGCTTGAGCGCCCCCTCGAGCGCGACAGGGTAGCCGACGTGCCGGCCGAGGAAGAGAACGGCCCGTGTGTCCGCCATCCAGTGCGCGAGCTCCGCGATCCTCTCGTGGGTCTCGAGCACCTGCAGCATCTTGCCAGGGACCGCCTGAAGCTCGACGAGCAGCGCCTGGCGCTCCGCGGCGGTGAGCGTGCCGCGCAGCTTGGCGAGTTCGAGCCCGAGGAGGTAGATCGCGGTGATCTGCGCGACAAATGCTTTCGTCGACGCCACCGCCACCTCGGGTCCGGCGTGCGTGTAGAGGGCGGCATCGGACTCGCGCGGGATGCTCGAGCCCTGGGTGTTGCAGATCGAGAGCGTCCGCGCGCCTCGCTCTCTGGCGTACTTCACCGCCATGAGGGTGTCCATGGTCTCACCCGACTGGCTGATCGACACGACGAGCGTCCCCGGCGTGAGGATCGGATCGCGGTACCGGAACTCGTGGGCGAACTCGACGTCGACGGGCACCCGAGCCCATTTCTCGATCGCGTAGACGCCGAGGCGGCCCGCATGCGCCGCCGTCCCTGCGGCGACGAAGAAGATCCGATCGACGCCGTCGAGCACCCCGTCGAGCTCGGGCATCCGCACATCGCCCTCGTGTACCCGCCCCAGCAGAGTGTCGGCGACGGCGGTCGGGTCTTCGGTGATCTCCTTGAGCATGAAGCTCGACCAGCCGCCCTTATCGGCGGCTGCCGCGTCCCAGGTCACATCGAACGGCTCGACCTCGGCCGGATTCCCCGCAAAATCCGTCACCGTGACGGAGTCCGGTGCGATGACGACGATCTGGTCCTGGCCGATGGCGACGGCCTTGCGCGTGTGCTCGACGAAGGCCGCGACATCCGAGGCGAGGAAGTTCTCGCCCTCGCCGAGCCCGATGACAAGAGGCGAATTGCGCCGGGCGCCGACGACGATGCCGGGTTCGTCCTGGTGCACCGCGAGCAGCGTGAAGGCGCCTTCGAGGCGGCCGACGACGGCCCGGAACGCCTCCACGAGCGAGCCGAGCCGGCGGTACTCGCGGCCGAGCAGCACCGCGGCGACCTCGGTGTCGGTCTCGCTCGCGAACTCGAAGCCCTCGGCGAGGAGTTCGGTCTTGAGCTCGGTGAAGTTCTCGATGATGCCGTTGTGAACGAGGGCGAGTCGACCATCATCGCCGAGATGCGGGTGCGCGTTGCCGTCGGTGGGGCCACCATGGGTCGCCCACCGGGTGTGGGCGATGCCCGTCGCTCCATCCGGAATGGGGTGCGCCCGCAGCGCGTCCTCAAGAACGCCGAGCTTGCCGGCGCGCTTGGCCGCGTGCAGCACGCCCGAGGGGTCGATGACGGCGACACCTGCGGAGTCGTAACCCCGGTATTCGACGCGTTTCAAGCCCCCGAGCAGCACCTCGAGGGAACGCTCGCGGCCGACGTACCCCACGATTCCGCACACCAGACCGAGTTTACGTCGGGCATCTGCCGTTGCCTGGGAGCACGGGCCGCAGCGCCTAGCATTGGGCTCATGGGCGATTCAGCGCTCCAGGCGCAGGCCACCCCCTTCGTCGCGCTCGATCGCGCCGACTGGGCCCGTCTCGCCCGCAACACTCCGCAGCCCCTCACCGAGATCGAGGTCGTGCAGCTGCGCGGGCTCGGCGACTTCCTCGACATGCGCGAGGTCGCCGAGGTCTACCTTCCGCTGTCCCGACTGCTCAACCTTTACGCTGCTGGAACCCAGCAGCTTCATCGCGCGACGAGCGACTTCCTCGGCGAGCGCACCGAGAAGGTGCCGTTCATCATCGGCGTCGCTGGCTCCGTCGCGGTCGGCAAGTCGACGGTGTCCCGCGTGCTGCGCGAACTGCTGCGCCGCTGGGAGGGCACGCCTCGCGTCGAGCTCGTCACGACCGACGGATTCCTCTACCCCAACGCCGAACTCGAGCGCCGCGGCATCCTCGACCGCAAGGGATTCCCCGAGTCCTACGACCGCCGTCGTCTGCTGCGTTTCCTCACCGAGGTGAAGAGCGGCGTGTCCGAGGTGCGCGCGCCCTACTACTCGCATGTGGTCTACGACATCGTGCCCGACGCCCAGATCGTGCTGCACCGCCCCGAGGTCCTCATCGTCGAGGGGCTCAACGTGCTGCAGCCGGCCATGACCGGATCGCTCTCGGTGAGCGACTTCTTCGACTTCTCGATCTACGTCGACGCCCGTACCCGCGACATCGCGAACTGGTTCGTCGAGCGGTTCCGGACGCTCCAGCAGAGCGCGTTCACCGACCCGTCCTCGTACTTCCACCGCTTCAGCGGCCTCACTGAGGAGGAGGCCACGGCGGCCGCGTTGGGCTACTGGGGAGAGATCAACGAGCCGAACCTCAAAGCGAACATCCGTCCGACCCGCTCACGGGCGAAGCTCGTGCTGCGGAAGGCCTCGGACCACACGGTCGCCACTGTTCTGTTGCGCAAGCTCTGACGAGCTTGCGGCCGCGCCGGTCCCCGCCCGGCGCTGGTCGTCGCGCGAAGCGGCGAGCCAGTCGCCGACTCGCCATGGCTGAGCCAATGGACGGGCCCCCGGTCGGCTGCAGCTGCCGTGCACGGGTGCATCCTCGACGCGCTGATGGTCGTGGTGCGTTGCCTACACGACGGGGGCGGCGAGGCACTCCCGGACGACGTCGGCGAGGTGCTCGGCATGACGGTTCGCGGTGTCGTGGTCCGCCGCTTCGACCATGACTCGGACCATCGGCTCGGTGCCCGAGGGGCGCAGCAGCACCCGGCCGCTGTCGCCTAGCTCGGCCTCGGCCTGCGCGACGGCGGCGGCGACGCGCTCGTCGCCCGCGAGCGCCAGGCGGTCGACCCCGCGCACGTTGATGAGCACCTGCGGGAAGACCGTCATGACGGAGGCAAGCTCGGCGAGCGACTTGCCGGTGCGCGCCATCTCCGCGAGCAGCGTGAGGCCGGTGAGCAACCCATCGCCCGTTGTGGCGAACTCGCTGAGGATCACGTGACCGGACTGCTCGCCGCCGAGTGAGTAGCCGCCCTCGTTGATCTTCTCGAGCACGTAGCGGTCCCCGACGCCGGTCGTGACGACCTCGATCCCCTGCTCGTGCATCAGCCGGTGCAGGCCGAGGTTGCTCATCACGGTCGTGACCAGAGTGTCCTTCGCGAGCTTGCCGCGCTTCTTGAGCGAGAGGGCCAGGATCGCCATGACCTGGTCGCCGCTGATGGCGTTACCGTCCGCGTCGACGGCGAGGCAGCGGTCCGCGTCGCCGTCGTGGGCGATGCCGACGTCGGCGCCGTGCTCGAGCACGGCCCGGGCGAGGTTGTCGATGTGGGTCGCCCCCACGCCGTCGTTGATGTTGAGCCCGTCGGGCTCGTTGGCGATGACCGTCACCTTCGCGCCGGCGAGGGTGAAAACTTCGGGCGAGACGCCGGAAGCCGCGCCATTGGCGCAGTCCAGCACCATGTGGATGCCGTCGAGTCGATACGGCAGCGCGCGCATGAGGTGCAGGATGTAGCGGTCCTCGGCATCCGCGAACCGGCGGATGTGCCCGACATCGCCGCCGGTCGGCAGCAGCTTCGGCCCATCCAAGGCTGTTTCGATGCGGTCCTCGACGATGTCGGGGAGTTTGGTGCCTCCACGGGCGAAGATCTTGACGCCGTTGTCGGGGGCGGGGTTGTGCGAGGCCGAGAGCATGACGCCGAAGTCGGCGTCGCTGTCAGCGACGAGGAACGCGGTCGCCGGCGTCGGGATGACCCCGGCGTCGAGCACGTCGATGCCGGACGCCGCAAGCCCTGCGGACACCGCGGCGACGAGGAACTCGCCGCTGATACGGGTGTCGCGGGCCACGACGGCCGTGGGCCTCCTGCCCTGGGCGCGGCGCTCGTCCGCATGACGACCCCTGAGGAGGACGACCGCGGCGGACTGTGCGAGGCCGAGCGCCAGGTCGGCAGTGAGGACAGGGCCGTTCGCGAGCCCGCGAACGCCGTCGGTGCCGAACAGGCGAGGCATGACTGGCACGCTAGCGCGTGATCAGCGCTTGCTGAACTGCGAAGCCTTGCGAGCCTTCTTGAGACCGGCCTTCTTGCGCTCGGTCACGCGCGCGTCGCGGGTGAGAAAGCCCGCCTTCTTCAGTGCCGCACGGTTGTTCTCGCGGTCGATCTCGTTGAGCGCGCGCGCGACCGCGAGGCGCAGCGCACCCGCCTGACCGGAAGGGCCGCCGCCGCTGATGCGCGCGACGATGTCGTACGAGCCGATGAGGTCGAGCACCTTGAACGGGTCGGTGATGAGCTGCTGGTGCAGCTTGTTCGGAAAGTAGTCGGCGAACTCACGGCCGTTGACGGTAATGGTGCCGCTGCCCGGGACGAGACGGACGCGGGCGATGGCCTCCTTGCGGCGGCCCACTGCGGCACCGGGGACGGTGAGCGGGGCACGGGGAGCCGTCGGCGCGGCGGCCGGGGTCTCGGTGGTGAAGCTCTCGACGATGGTCGGGTCGAGCTGGTCTGCGATCTCTGCCACGGAAATGTCCTCTAAGTCTGTTCCGGCGCCTACTGGGCGACCTGCGTGAAGGTGTAGGGCTTGGGTTGCTGCGCGGCATGCGGGTGCTGCTCACCCGTGTACACCTTGAGCTTGCCGAGCTGGGCGCGGCCGAGGGAGTTCTTCGGGAGCATGCCGCGGATCGCCTTCTCGACGGCGCGAACCGGGTTCTTCTCGAGAAGCTCGGCGTAGGACGTGGCCTTGAGGCCGCCCGGGTAGCCGGAGTGGCGGTACGCGATCTTCTGAGCAGCCTTCTGGCCGGTCAGCGCGACCTTCTCGGCGTTGATGATGATGACGAAGTCGCCGGTGTCCATGTGAGGGGCGAAGGTCGGCTTGTTCTTGCCGCGGAGGATCGCGGCGGCGTGGCTGGCCAGGCGGCCGAGCACCACGTCAGTGGCATCGATGACGACCCAGTCGCGCTGGATCTCGCCTGCCTTGGGGCTGTACGTGCGCGTCACAGTAGTGGCTGCTTTCTGTCGGAGTTGGGTTGGTCGTGAATCCCGCTCCGGTGAGGGATTCGAACGACGACGCCGCGCGAACGCCTCGGTGGAGGGCTCAACTTCCTGGGTGTCGGCGGCGGGCGCAGGCACCAAGGGGATAGCCTACGCCAGCGGAGTCGGACCCTCAAATCCGCCTTCAGCGACGATCCCTCGTCTGCTCGGCGCGGCCTGACCGCGGCGGGTCAGGGTTCGAGGCAGCACGTGGTATTTCGGGATCCTCCGCCAAGGATGGAGTGAGGTTACTGCTGCCTGGCGGTCCACTCGGAAGACGTCTGAGTCGACGGCGCAAGTTCTACCGCTTGGAGGAGCCCCTTCGCGCACCTACTCCGCGAAGGCAGAGCGTCGTAAGGACAGCGCCTGAGACGACGAGAACGATGCCGGCAGCGAGCGTCCATAACGGCCCATCCGTCAACGCCCAGACGATTGCGGCAAGACCGAGCACTGCCCAGATGATCGCCAAAACGGCTACCGCGACCAGAATGATGTGGCGAGCTCGTCCTGATCGCCTCGGCGATATGGAACTCTGTGACTCCTCGCGCACAAGCGCATCAGGCTCGCCCAGGCCAGCGATTGCGCTGAGCATGTCGCGCGCATCAGCGGATTCCGCTAGCGCGTCGTCGAGGTGTTCCACCACGGACGACCTCAGTGCTGCTCGGCGTTCGATCGGGAGGCTGCGCGCGGCGCGATCGAAGTCCTTCAGGTAATTGTCCCGAAGCCCTGCGGGTGTGTTGTTCTCCACTTTCAGTTCCTTTCCGAACCCTGCAGAATGCCGTCGAGCGCTCGCTTGAACTCTTCCCAGTCGACTCGAAAGTCGGCCAGTTCCTGTGCCCCCAGTGGCGTAAGCGAAAAGTAGCGACGTGGATGTGGGGATTCCGCCAGTGACCATTCACTGGCGAGGAGGTTGGCTTCCTCCATTCGGCTGAGCAACGGGTAAACAGCACCTTCTGGCGTTGACAGGGCACTGGAGGAGCGCAGTTCTTTCACAATCGACAACCCATACGTCGGCCCCTTACTCACGATCGCCAGAATCAGTTGCGTCAGAGCACCACGACGAAGCTGATTCGTAGTGTCACCGTTCGCCACACCACCATTGTACCTTGTAACGCAAAGTATCACCGTATTCAGAGTACTGGTTCGCACGGGGCTATCTTGCTAACTTGAACAAAGCACACAAATTGTGCGATCAAACTCGAAAAGAAGGTCAACATATGCACACGAAATGGAAGGCGCGATCCGGCTTCGGGGCCGCTGTTATCGGACTCGCAGTGACTGGGCTACTGATCGGGGGCCGGCAGGAGCCGCGCTGGCGGACAGCACCGGCGACGCCACAAGCTCAACCGGCGGCACCCTCGTGATCCGCACTCAGGCGCAGCCTGCCACCGCAGGCGTGGTCACCCCGCAGGTGTCCAGTTCGATGGCCGATGGAAACCACACCATCTCCGCCTCGAGCAGCGGCAACCACATCAGTAACTCGTTCAAGTCGACTGTCAATATCGCCAACTGGGGCACCTATGCTGAACTTCTTTCCGGCACGGCAACGACCAAATGGACGGGGTCGGGCAAGGGGACTGTCGACATCGACAATCATTACTGGGTAACCGGCTTGTTCGTGACGGTGAGCGTTCCCTTCGGCGCCTCGGGCAACATCTTCAACGAAGGTGTGGACTACAAGGGCCATCAAACAAATTCCACGAAGACGACCGACACCGCCAGCGGCGCGGTGTGGTCCGGGCCGCTCTTCACTTTCAACGAGAACGAGACGGCGGACTGGTCCGTCTCGGGCAACAGTTACCACCTGACCACCAACTAGCCAGGATGAGAAGGCAGCGCACGCGAAAACGTGTTCTCGTTGCTTTGACTGCGGCGGCGGCGGTCGTGCTTGCTTCGGCAGGCGCCGCCGTTGCCGCGATCAGCCAAGGTACGTCCAACCACCAGCCTCTCAGCGCCACATGCCAGAACGCCGAACGGGCCCAGCAGGCGGCAAGCGTTGCCGCGTGGACGAACGGCCCCTTGATATATCGAGATGTTGAGGATTTCAACGCGGACCCAAGCGTGTACCAAACGGTATGGACTCTTTTGCTCTCCAAGCTGTACGGGTACGCGATCCCGCCAATCGTCAGCACGTCCGCTCTCTCGCGATTCCTCGAACAGCACTGGTCCGACTCCGGCATAGACTCCATCGGAGATAGGGCTTCTGCTCTCTATCTGCTGACAAGTTCCGAGGACGCCTCTGCCCAGCTCGCGCGCCTGGTAGGCGAACAGGCTCGGATATTGACGTCGAATGGAGCCTTCGCAGGCCAGCCCTCCGATAAATCATCTCTATTGGCAACAGCTCGCGTAGCGCTTGCACTGGAGCGAGTCTCGGTTTCGATCCCGCAGACAGCGACGGACTACCTCAAGAGCGGGCTCCAGGCTGCGCTCAGCCGTGGCCACTCCACTCCGGAGCAAATTCAGGGCACATCTCTCGCGGCCGTCGCTTTGATCGAAGAGAACGACGCAACGGCGGTGATGCGGAGTGAGATGTCTATGCTTGCGGGCAAGTGGGCCGCGGAATTGACGGACACCCCACTCGACGAGACAACGCTTCCGGCGCTCGCAGCCCTGCATCAACTCAATGACGAGCTAGGGCAATCGAGTGACTTCGTAGCCTCAAGCCTCGCATCGAACATCGTCGCGTTTCCGGGCGGCTGGTTTGGATTCGCCGGGAGTACCGCCCCAGATCCTCAAATCACCTACTACCTGCACTATCTCGGTGGCGATACGCGCAAGCTCGACCTGACAAGCGGCGCCAGCGAACGAGGCTGGATGGCCCCGAGTGCACCGTCGCTCACTGCGAGCGGTGCCTGGGCATGGGTTGCTATGAAATGCGGTATCGACTACGGGGTCAGTCACTCATCGCTCGATAAGGCCCTTGGCCAAGAATTTGATAAGGATTCCCCAAGCCCGACCGAACTTCCGTACTGGTCAGAGCTGGCAGAGTACGCAGGCTATATGCCCTCGGACACCATGAAGCAGAAGCTTGCCCCGCTCCTGCGTTCGGCCGTGGCGCAAGACATTGCGTCGAACGACCTTATCTCGGCGGGCCGGGCGGTATCTGCTGCCGCCCGGCTCGGAATCCCCTCGCGCGGTTGGGTCTCTGACGTCTCAACGCATGCACTTGCCGCGCGCGTTGCGACAGGAGAGCCCTCTGTTCTGGACGTCTACCTGATCCAACTGCTAATAAGCGATTCGGCGACGGCCGAACCCGCAACCGAGGGCACATCGACTGAGCTTGCTGCGTCGCTCGTTCCACAAAGAAGCGGGGTGGCATACAAGCTGTCTGCCAAGTCGGCTGACGTCGATCTCGCATCCACGGCGCTCGCATCCGTCGTGCTTGCTTCGCCCGAGGACGCAAGGGAGCAAGCGGCTGCGACATTCGCATATGACGGCTGGTACTGCGATTCGCGCGCCGGAGGCAGATGCGTCGTGGGCATCGTGGACATCACGGCCGCGGTACTTCTCATCGACGGAAGGTTTGAACAGGATGGATTCATCTGGTGACGCGGGCTCCCCATCCGGCGCGATCGCCAACACAGCCTCAATTATTTCGCTGCTATACCGTCGCGAAACGAGTCCAGAAATGTATTTGATGAGAAGCCGCTTGCTCGTACCGGTCAGCCGCGGCGTGCTCGGGTCTGCTCGGCACGGGCGGCGAGCGCGTCATCTGCCGGGTAAGCGATCTCGACGAGGCTGAGGCCGTGCGCCGGCATGACCGCGAACGCGCTCGTGCGCTCGCCTCCGGCGAGGATCGCGGCAAGCCGCGCCGGTTCCAGACGACCCTCGCCCACCGCGACCGCACCGCCGACAAGCGAGCGGACCATGCTGTGGCAGAAGGCGTCGGCCTGCACCGCGGCCGTGAGAGTGCCCTCGCCATCGCGACGCCACTCGAAGCGCTGCAGCGTCCGGATCGTCGTCGCCCCCTCGCGCGGCTTGCAATACGCCGCGAAGTCGTGGAGGCCGAGGAGCGCACCGGATGCCTCGGACATCGCGGTGTCGTCGAGCACGGCGCTCAGCCAGGCGGTGCGCCGACGCTGCACCGGGTCGCGGTTCTCCGGCGCATCCGAGATCCGGTACTCGTAATGTCGCCAGACCGCCGAGAATCTGGCGTCGAACCCCGCAGGCGCAACAGAACCGCGGTGCACGACGATGTCGCTGTCCGCGCCGAGGATGCCGTTCAGCCGGTAGGCGAGTGCGGCACCCGGATCGTCGGACAGCGCGCCGCGTACCGCGTAGAGCGCCTCGCGATGCGCTGCCGACAGGTCGAGGTGGGCGACCTGCGCCCGGGCGTGAACACCGGCATCCGTACGACCAGCGACGACGAGCAGCGGGGGGGCGCCCGCCTTGCGCAGCAGCACACCGAGCGCGTCCTCGAGCACGCCCTGCACAGTGCGGAGCCCGGGCTGCTTCGCCCAGCCGTTGAAGTCGGTGCCGTCATAGGCGAGGTCGAGGCGGATGCGCACGTCGCCGGATGCCTCGCTCACCCGTCCAGGTTAACGGCGAAGGCCCCGGCACCTTGCGGCGGCGGGGCCTTCATCAGGTGGCAGGATGCCTACTCGGCGGTCTCCTCGACCTCGGCGGCTTCGGCGGCCTCCTCGACGGCGCTCTCCTCCGCAGCGTCCTCGGCCGCGTTCTCCGCAGCCTCGGTCTCGACGGCGTCAGCGCTCTCCTCCGCCGACTCGGCCGGCGCGCCGGGCGCCTCCTCGACGGGGACGGCGACCGGCGCGACGGCCGCCGCACCGGCCTTCTTCACCGACGGCTTCTTCACAACCGGCTCGAGTACGAGCTCGATGACGGCCAGCGGCGCGTTGTCGCCCTTGCGGAAGCCGATCTTGGTGATACGGGTGTAGCCGCCCTCGCGTTCGGCGACGAGGGGTGCGATCTGCGTGAACAGCTCGTGCACGACGCTCTTGTCCTTGATCACCGCGAGAACGCGGCGACGGGCGTGCAGGTCACCGCGCTTGGCGAAGGTGACGAGACGCTCGGCGAGCGGGCGAAGGCGCTTGGCCTTCGCCTCGGTCGTCGTGATCGACTTGTGCGTGAACAGAGCGGCGGCCAGGTTCGCCAGCAGCAGGCGCTCGTGGGCCGGGCCGCCTCCGAGGCGGGGACCCTTCGTGGGCTTAGGCATGGTGGTGTCTCTCCGTCTTCAATCAGTAGTTCTCGTCGTCGGCGCCGCTGTAGAAGTGCGCGCCGTCGAAGCCGGGAACGGAGTCCTTCAGGGCAAGGCCCATCTCGGTCAGCTTGTCCTTGACCTCGTCCACCGACTTCTGGCCGAAGTTGCGGATGTTCATGAGCTGGTTCTCCGAGAGGGAGACGAGCTCGCTCACCGTGTTGATGCCCTCGCGCTTGAGGCAGTTGTAGGAGCGTACCGACAGGTCGAGATCCTCGATCGGCATCGACAACTCGAAGCTGAGAACGGCGTCCACCGGAGCGGGACCTATCTCGATGCCTTCCGCGGCGGTATTGAGTTCGCGAGCGAGGCCGAAGAGCTCGACGAGAGTGCGGCCGGCCGAAGCGAGGGCGTCGCGTGGACTGATCGCCGGCTTGGTCTCGACATCGACGACGAGGCGGTCGAAGTCGGTGCGCTCGCCGGCGCGGGTGGCCTCGACGCGATACGTGACCTTGAGGACCGGCGAATAGATGGAGTCGATCGGAACCTGGCCGGCCTCGCTGAACTCGTTGCGGTTCTGCTGGGCCGAGACGTAGCCGCGGCCGCGCTCGACGGTGAGTTCGACCTCGAGCTTCGCTTTGTCGTTGAGCGTCGCGATGACGAGCTCGGGGTTGTGGATCTCGACGCCGGCCGGTGCCGAGATGTCGGCGGCCGTCACCTCACCCGCGCCCTGCTTGCGCAGGTAGGCGGTGATGGGCTCATCGTGCTCGCTCGAGACGACGAGGCCCTTGATGTTGAGGATGATTTCGGTGACGTCCTCCTTCACGCCGGGCACCGTGCTGAACTCGTGCAGCACGCCGTCGATCCGGATGCTGGTCACGGCGGCGCCGGGGATCGACGACAGCAGGGTGCGGCGAAGGGAGTTGCCGAGCGTGTAACCGAAGCCCGGCTCAAGCGGCTCGATGACGAACTGCGAGCGGAACTCCGAGATCGTCTCCTCGGTCAGAGTGGGACGCTGTGCAATGAGCACTGTTTATTCCTTTCGGCCAGGGGACCGATATATGACCCCTGCGGGAGGTGGGTTGTTGAGTTGTCAAGAGTGGGCGGGCGCGGTGCTGCCGGTCGGGGTTCGACACGCGCCTGGAGCGCGCTGGCCTACCCGTGCGCGGGCTCGACGCTTCGCGTCACACCCTGCGGCGCTTCGGCGGGCGGCAGCCGTTGTGCGCCTGCGGAGTCACATCGTTGATGCTGCCGACCTCGAGGCCGGCAGCCTGGAGAGAGCGGATCGCGGTCTCCCGGCCCGACCCCGGACCCTTCACGAAGACGTCGACCTTCTTCATGCCGTGCTCCTGCGCTTCTCGGGCAGCCGCCTCGGCGGCGAGCTGAGCAGCGAACGGGGTCGACTTGCGCGAACCCTTGAAGCCGACACCGCCAGACGACTTCCAGCTGATGACGGCGCCAGTCGTGTCGGTGATCGAGACAATCGTGTTGTTGAAGGTGCTCTTGATGTGGGCCTGGCCCACGGCGATGTTCTTCTTCTCCTTGCGGCGCGGCTTGCGCGCGGCGCTGGAGGTCTTAGGTGCAGCCATGGTGTTCTCCTGAATCCTTCTCGTGCCGCGCGATTACTTGCGGCCGGCCTTCTTCTTGCCGGCGACGGTGCGCTTGGGGCCCTTGCGGGTGCGCGCGTTGGTCTTGGTGCGCTGGCCGTGGACCGGGAGTCCGCGACGGTGACGGATACCCTGATAGGAGCCGATCTCGACCTTGCGGCGGATGTCGGCGGCGACCTCGCGGCGGAGGTCGCCCTCGACCTTGAAGCTGCCTTCGATGTAGTCGCGGAGCGTGACCAACTGGTCGTCGGTGAGGTCCTTCACGCGGATGTCACCGGAGATGCCGGTGGCGGCAAGGGTCTGAAGAGACCGAGTGCGGCCGACACCGTAGATGTACGTCAGTGCGACCTCCACGCGCTTCTCGCGCGGAATGTCGACGCCTGCCAGACGTGCCATGGGGACTTACTCCTCTGGGTAAGTGGAGGTGTGAGACGGCGCCGGTGCCCGAGCCTCCAACTCGAGGTGTCCCGCTCCGAGGAGCGTTCTGGCGTCGCCGGGTGTGTTCAGTAGTGAAGCTTCGGGGACCTAGCCCTGGCGCTGTTTGTGACGCGGGTTGCTCGAGCAGATCACCATGACGCGGCCGTGGCGGCGGATGATCTTGCAGTGCTCGCAGATGCGCTTGACGCTGGGGTTGACCTTCATGTTGCTTTCCTTCGCTGTCTTCGTGCCCCGCGGGGGGCCGTTACTTGTGCAGCGGGCTCTTACTTGTAGCGATAGACGATGCGGCCGCGGGTGAGGTCGTATGGGCTCAACTCGACGATCACGCGGTCCTCGGGGAGGATTCGGATGTAGTGCTGGCGCATCTTGCCCGAGATGTGGGCGAGGACCTTGTGCCCGTTGGTCAACTCGACCCGGAACATGGCGTTCGGGAGAGCCTCGACCACAGACCCTTCGATCTCGATCACACCGTCTTTTTTGGCCATAGCCTCACTGTCGCTAAAAAGGTTGAGTCCGCTGTTCATGCGGGGATGATGGTGTCGACACGCCCGAAAGCGCGCGCCGTTGGAAGGGCGCGAGGCACCAAAGAGCTATCTTATGCGATTCGGACCGATGCTTCCAATCGGGCCGAGCCACGCCGCCTGCCGCTGGCGAGGTAACGACCCTGCGACCCGGTGGGCCGTCACCCCCGGGCCGCTAGTCGCGTCGTGCGAGGAGCGCGGCGTTGAGGCGATCCGTGAGATCGCGATCGACGGCGATATCCGCCTCGTCGACGCGTGTCACCGGAGTCGCGAGCTGCACGCTCGAGAGCAGCCAGACGCCGTCCGAATCCCGCAGCTGCGATGTCGGGACCAGCTTCTCGGCGGTCTCGAACCCCCACTCGGCGACCAAGGCGAAGACGCTGAGCTGGCTGGTGCCGAGCAGGATGCCGATGTCCGTGCGCGGGGTGACGATGCGGTTGCCCCGCCTGAGGATGACGCTCGACTGGGGTGCCTCCATGACGAACCCGTCCGAGGTGACGAAGATTGCGCCGTCCGCGCCGCGCCGGCGCGCCTCGCGGAGAGCCGCCATGTTGACGGCGTAGGAGAGCGTCTTGGCACCGGGCAGCAACCAGGGCGCGCGCTGCGCGGCGTCGCTCGGGTACCCGCGGTCGAGCGTGACGACGCGCAGCCCCGCAGTGCGCAGCGGGAACTCGCTGCCCGAGTCGGTCGCGGCGATCCAGCCGGTGGGCACCCCGGTGCCCTCGACGCCGCGCGTGAGAACGGTCTTGATGCCCCACTGGCTCGTCGTCGTGAGCCGGGCGGCGACGGACCTGATCGCGTCGCGCCACTGGGCCTGGTTCGGAGCGGGAAGATCGAGCAAGCGGGCGGATTCGGCGAAGCGCGCCATGTGCGTCTCGACAGCCTGGGGATACCCGGCGACGACGCCGAGGGTCTCGAAGATGCCATCGCCGCGCTGTGCGCCGAGGTCGGTCACCTGCAGGCTCGGCGTGCCGGGCGACACTTCCTGGATGGTTCCCGCCCAGCCCGACGCCGGTTCGGCGGCATCTGCAGCGGCCACGTCGACCATGAAAACCTTGGGGCTCACGCGGGGCGCACCGGCTCGATGCCGAAGGGCGCGAGGCCGGCCGCACCGCCGTCCTCGGCCGTGAGGACCCAGATGCCGTCGGCGTGGACTGCGACGGTGTGCTCCCAGTGCGAGGCGGCGCTGCCGTCCTCGGTGACGATGATCCAGCCGTCGCTGCGGATGTAGGTGTCGGCGCCGCCGAGCGTCACCATGGGCTCGATGCAGACGACGAGACCCGGCTTCACCTCGGGGCCGCGCTCACGTACCGCGTAGTTGAACACCGGCGGATCCTCGTGCATCCGCCTGCCGATGCCGTGGCCGACGTAGTCGGTGAGAATGCCGTACCGGCCCTGCGACAGGATGTAGTCCTCGATCTCCGCGCCGACCTCGTTGAGGTGCACCGCCCGCGACAGCGCCGCGATGCCGTGCCACAGGGACTGCTCCGTGACCCGGTTGAGCTCCTCGCGCTGGGCCGCGGTCGCGGAGTCACCGCCGGGAAGCACGAAGCTGCGCGCGGCGTCGCCGTTCCACCCCTCAGGGGAGATCGCGCCACTGTCGATCGACACGATGTCACCGGGCTCGAGCACCCGCGCCCCCGGGATCCCGTGGACGACCTCGTCGTTGATCGACGCGCAGATGGTGTGGAAGTAGCCGCGCTCGAGCGGGAAGTTGGGCTTGTCCCCCGCCGCCCGGATGGCCCGCTCGGCCGCGGCGTCGAGATCGAGCGTCGTGACGCCGACGAGGATCGCCGCCTCGACGGCGTCGAGGCTGGCCGCGGTCGCGAGGCCGGGTTCGACCATGAGACGCAGCTGCGCCGGCGACTTGTAGATGGAGCGGCGCACGCCGATCACGGGCTACTCCGCGGCCCGGATGCCCCGCTCGGCGAGGCCCTCGGAGATCCGCGCGGTAACGTCGTCGATCGCACCCAGGCCGTCGACGGCGACGAGCAGACCGCGCTCGCCGAAGAGCGAGAGCAGCGGCGCGGTCTCGCTCGCGTAGACGTCGAGCCGGTGACGGATGACCTCTTCGGAGTCGTCGCTGCGGCCCTGCTCCACGGCGCGCTTGAGCAGCCGGCTCACGACCTCGTCCGTCTCGGCCTCGAGCTGGATGACCGCGTCGAGCCGTGCGCCGCTCGCGGCGAGCAGCTCGTCGAGGAACGCCACCTGACCGGTGGTGCGCGGGTAGCCGTCGAGGAGGAATCCGTTCGCCGCGTCGGCCTCGGCGAGACGGTCGGCGACGATCCGGTTCGTGATCTCGTCGGGCACGTACTCGCCGCGCGCCGTGATCGCCTTCACCTCGAGCCCGAGCGGGGTCTCGTTCTTGATGTTGGCTCTGAAGATGTCACCGGTCGAAATGGCCGGTACGCCGTAGCGATCGGCGATGAACTGGGCCTGGGTGCCCTTGCCCGAGCCAGGCGGGCCGACGATGAGGAGACGCGCGCCGGTGGTCATCTAAGGAGCCCTTCGTAGTGACGCTGCTGGAGCTGCGAGTCGATCTGCTTGACCGTCTCGAGGCCGACGCCGACGATGATGAGGATCGACGTGCCGCCGAACATGAAGTTCTGGCTCGTGCCCAGCACTGCGAAGGCGATGAGCGGGATGAGCGCCACGAGTGCGAGGTAGATGGAACCGGGCAGCGTGATGCGGGTGAGCACGTAGTCAAGATACTCGGCGGTCGGGCGACCCGCACGGATGCCGGGGATGAAGCCGCCGTACGTCTTCATGTTGTCGGCGACCTCCTCCGGATTGAACGTGATCGCGACGTAGAAGTAGGTGAAGCCGATGATGAGCAGCGCGTAGAGCGCCATGTAGAACGGCCCGTCGCCCTTGGTGAGGTAGTTCGTCACCCAGGTGACCCACGCCGCGGGCTGCTGGCCGGCGGCCGGCTGGTTGAACTGGGCGATGAGCGCCGGCAGGTAGAGCAGCGAGGAGGCGAAGATCACCGGCACGACGCCGGCCATGTTCACCTTGATGGGGATGTAGGTGTTGTTGCCGCCGTAGGTGCGCCGACCGACCATGCGTTTCGCGTACTGCACGGGGATGCGCCGTTGCGACTGCTCGACGAACACGACGGCGGCGACGACGACGAGACCGATGGCGATGACGATGAGGAACATGCCGAAGCCCTTGGACTGCGCGACCGACCAGAGTGAGGTCGGGAACTGCGCGGCGATCGAGGTGAAGATGAGCAGCGACATTCCGTTGCCGATGCCGCGCTCGGTGACGAGCTCACCCATCCACATGATGAGGCCGGTGCCTGCCGTCATGGTGATGACCATGAGGAGGATCGCGTACCAGCTGCTGTTGGTGACGATGTGCCCGCACTCGTACGTGCTGTTCGTGCCGAACAGTGCGCCGCTGCGCGCCACGGTGACGAGCGTCGTCGACTGGAGGACGCCGAGCGCGATCGTGAGGTAGCGGGTGTACTGGGTGAGGCGGGCCTGGCCGGCCTGGCCCTCCTTGTACAGGGTCTCGAAGTGCGGAATGACCACTCGCAGGAGCTGCACGATGATCGACGAGGTGATGTAGGGCATGATGCCCAGCGCGAAGATCGAGAGCTTGAGGAGCGCACCGCCGCTGAAGAGGTTGATGAGCTCGTAGAGGCCCGTCGTACCCGCATTGGTGCCGAGGCAGGCCTGGACGTTGGCGAAGTTCACGAACGGCGACGGAATTACCGAGCCGAGGCGGAAGATCGCGATGATCGCAAGCGTGAAGAGGAGCTTCCTGCGCAGGTCGGGGGTGCGCAGGATCCGCGCGACGGCACTGAACAACGAACGATCCTGCTTTCCGAATAAGAGTCGGTCGTGGCTTTTCCGCAGAAAGGCCACCCCGCCGATCACTCTACCCAGCGCGTCCAGGCCTCACGGCACCGGTCGCCGCGACGACTACTTGATCTCGCCTCCGGCGGCGACGATCTTCTTCGAGGCCGTGCTCGAGACCCTGTCGACCGACACGGTGAGCTTCACCGCGATGTCGCCGTCGCCGAGGACCTTGACCAGCTCGTTCTTGCGGACCGCGCCCTTCGCCACGAGGTCTGCAACGGTGACGTCGCCGCCCTTCGGGTAGAGCTCGGCGAGCTTGGCCAGATTCACGACCTGGTACTCGGTGCGGAACGGGTTCTTGAAGCCGCGCAGCTTCGGCGCTCGCATCACGGAGTTGAGCTGGCCCCCCTGGAAGCCGGGCGCAACCTGGTAGCGGGCCTTGGTGCCCTTGGTGCCGCGGCCCGCGGTCTTGCCCTTCGAGCCCTCGCCGCGGCCGACGCGAGTGCGGTCCTTTCTGGCACCGGCTGCTGGACGGAGATGGTGGACCTTGAGCAGGCTCGCCTTCTCCGCCGTCTCGGCTGCCGTCTTGGGCGCAGCCTTCGGGGCGACGGCCTTGACCGTCGGCGTCTCGGCAGCGGCCTCGACCGACTTCTCGGCGGCCGCCTTCGCGGCCGGGGCCTTCGCAGTGGGCTCCGTTTTGGCACCGGCCTTCGGGGCGGCAGCCTTGGCCGTCGATGCGGCCTTGGGCGCCGCCGTCCTGGCGGCAGGCTTCTTGGCGGGCTCTGCCGCCGGCGTCTCGTCTGCCATTAGTCGATCTCCTCAACCTTCACCAGGTGGGCGACGGCGCGCACATAACCGCGGTTCTGCGCGTTGTCTTCACGGATCACCGTGTCGCCGATGCGCTTGAGACCGAGGCTGCGCAGCGTGTCGCGCTGGTTCTGCTTCTCACTGATTTTGGACTTGATCTGGGTCACCTTGATGCGGGCGGACATCAGGCACCTGCCTTCGCTGCAGCGGCAGCCTCGGCTGCCTGGACTTCGGCACGCAGCAGACGGGCCGGGGCGACCTCGTCGAAGTCGAGACCACGGCGGGCGGCGACGGCACGGGGCTCTTCGAGCTGCTTCAGGGCCGCAACGGTGGCGTGCACGATGTTAATGGTGTTCGACGACCCGAGCGACTTGCTCAGGATGTCGTGGATTCCGGCGCACTCGAGCACGGCGCGCACCGGGCCGCCGGCGATGACACCGGTACCGGCCGCGGCCGGACGAAGCAGCACGACACCGGCCGCGGCCTCGCCCTGCACCGGGTGCGGGATCGTGTTGCCGACGCGCGGCACGCGGAAGAAGTTCTTCTTCGCGTCCTCGACGCCCTTCGAGATCGCCAGCGGCACCTCGCGGGCCTTGCCATAGCCGACGCCCACCAGGCCACTGCCGTCGCCGACGACGACGAGGGCGGTGAAGCTGAAGCGGCGACCACCCTTCACGACCTTGGAGACACGGTTGATCGTGACGACGCGCTCGAGGAACTGACTCTTCTCGCTCTCGCGGCTGCCGCGGTCGCGGTTCGGACCGCGGTCGCGGCCACCACGGCGGCCGTCGCGGCCGTCGCGCACGGTCGTGTCGCTGCCTGCAGCGGTCTCGACCGGCTTCTCTTCGGTGGTCTCAGCCACAAACTGCTCCTCGTTGTTGGTAACGGCTTCTTCGCTCACAGCTCGAGCCCCCCTTCACGGGCGCCCTCGGCGATGGCCGCGACACGACCGGCGTACCGGTTGCCGCCGCGGTCGAACACAACGCTCTCGACACCGGCCTTCTTGGCACGCTCGGCGACGAGCTCGCCGACCTTGCGGGCCTTGGCGGTCTTGTCGCCGTCGAAGACGCGGAGGTCGGCCTCGAAGGTCGACGCCGAGGCCACGGTCTGGCCGATCGAGTCATCCACCACCTGGACGAAGATGTGACGCGCCGAGCGGGTCACGACGAGACGCGGGCGGACGGGGGTGCCGACGACCTTCTTGCGAAGGCGGCTGTGGCGGCGGTCGCGCCCGACGGACTTGCTGACGTTAGCCATGGTTACTTACCACTCTTTCCGGCCTTGCGGCGAACGACCTCGCCCGCGTAGCGGATGCCCTTGCCCTTGTAGGGCTCCGGCTTCTTGATCTTGCGGACATTGGCGGCGGTTTCGCCGACGAGCTGCTTGTCGATGCCGCTCACCGTGATCTTGTTGTTGCCCTCAACGTGGAAGGTGATGCCGGCGGGCGGGTCGACGGTGACGGGGTGCGAGAAGCCGAGCGCGAACTCGATCGCGCTGCCCTTCTGGGCGACGCGGTAGCCCGTGCCGACGATCTCGAGGTCCTTCTTGTAGCCCTCGGTGACGCCGATGATCTGGTTGTTGATCAAGGTACGGGTCAGACCGTGGAGCGAGCGCGAGAGGCGCTCGTCGTCCGGACGGGTGACGAGGACACGATGCTCGTCGATCGCCACGGCGATGGGCTGGGCCACGGTGAGCGAGAGCTCGCCCTTCGGGCCCTTGACAGTGACAGCCTGGCCGTCGATCTTCACATCGACACCCGACGGGATGCTGATGGGCAGTCGTCCGATACGCGACATCTCAGATCACCACACGTAGGCGAGGACTTCCCCGCCGACGCCCTTCTTCTCGGCCTGACGGTCCGTGAGGAGACCGGAGGAGGTGGACAGGATGGCGACGCCGAGGCCGCCGAGCACCGTGGGGAGCTCGGTCGACTTCGCGTACACGCGCAGGCCGGGCTTCGACACGCGCTTGATGCCGGCGATGGAGCGCTCGCGGTTGGGGCCGAACTTGAGGCTCAGCGTGAGCGTCTTGCCGACGCGAGCGTCCGACACCGACCAGTCGGCGATGTAGCCCTCAGCCTTGAGGATGTCGGCGATGGTCACCTTGAGCTTGGAATGCGGCATCGACACGGAGTCGTGGAACGCGGAGTTCGCGTTGCGCAGCCGGGTCAGCATGTCTGCGACCGGGTCTGTCATCATCATTTCGGTTGTTTCCTTTGTTCACCAGGTTTCGCCGGCCGTTACACGAAACGGCGACCTGTGGTGGATGGAGGTGGTGCTAGTCGTTGGACTTGAAGGGGAAGCCGAGTTGGCGCAGCAGGGCGCGGCCCTCGTCATCCGTCCTGGCCGTGGTCACGACGGTGATGTCGAAACCGCGGACGCGGTCGATCTTGTCCTGGTCGATCTCGTGGAACACGGACTGCTCCTGGAGGCCGAAGGTGTAGTTGCCGTTGCCGTCGAACTGGCGGTCGCTGAGGCCGCGGAAGTCGCGAATGCGCGGCAGCGCCAGCGAGAGCAGACGGTCGAGGAATTCCCAGGCGCGGTCGCCGCGGAGGGTGACGTGGGCGCCGATGGGCTGGCCCTCGCGCAGCTTGAACTGCGCGATGGACTTGCGGGCGCGCGTCACCTGCGGCTTCTGGCCGGTGATCTTCGTGAGGTCGGCGATGGCGCCGTCGATGATCTTGCCGTCGCGAGCGGCCTCGCCGACGCCGGTGTTCACGACGATCTTCACCAGGCCGGGAACCTGGTGCGGGTTCGCGAAACCGAACTGCTCCTTGAGAGCAGGAATGATCTCGCTGCGGTACTTCTGCTTGAGGCGCGGCTGGTAGGTGCCAGCCTGCGCGGCAGTTGCGGTGCTCATTAGATGTCCTTGCCCGACTTCTTCGCGTAGCGGACGCGAACGGTCGTGGTGACGCCGTCCTTGACGACCTTCTCGACGCGGTGGCCGACGCGAGTCGGCTTCTTCGTCTCAGGGTCGACGACGGCGACGTTCGAGATGTGGATGGGAGCCTCGACGGTTTCGATGCCGCCGGTCTTCGAGCCGCGCTGCGTCTCGCCGACCTTGATGTGCCGCTTGACGTAGTTGACGCCCTCGACGACGACGCGGTTCTGCTCGACGAGGACCTCGAGGACCTTGCCCTGCTTGCCGCGGTCGCCGCCACGAGCCTCCGTGGCGCCCGAGATGACCTGGACGAGATCGCCCTTCTTGATGTTCGCCATGGCTACAGCACCTCCGGGGCGAGCGAAATGATCTTCATGAACTTCTTGTCGCGCAGCTCGCGCCCGACCGGGCCGAAGATGCGCGTGCCGCGAGGGTCGCCGTCGTTCTTGATGATGACGGCGGCGTTCTCGTCGAACTTGATGTAGGAGCCGTCCGAACGACGGGTCTCCTTCACGGTGCGCACGACAACCGCCTTGACGACTTCGCCTTTCTTGACGTTGCCGCCGGGGATGGCGTCCTTGACCGTGGCCACGATGATGTCGCCGAGGCCGGCATAGCGGCGGCTCGAGCCGCCCATCACGCGGATCGTGAGGAGTTCCTTCGCGCCGGTGTTGTCGGCGACGCGGAGCCGGGTTTCCTGCTGGATCATTACTTCGCCTTTTCCAGGATCTCGACCAGACGCCAGCGCTTCGATGCCGAGAGCGGACGGGTCTCGTTGATGAGGACGAGGTCGCCGATGCCGGCGGCGCCGGACTCGTCGTGCGCCTTGACCTTCTTCGTCGTGCGGATGACCTTGCCGTACAGCGCGTGCTTCTTGCGGTCCTCGACCTCGACGACGATGGTCTTCTCCATCTTGTCGCTGACGACGTAGCCGCGAACGGTCTTGCGGTAGCCACGCGCGACAGCGGGGGACACGGCCTCCGCCTTCGCGGCGGCCGGCTTCTTCGCCGCGGTCTTCGGGGCAGCCCCGGTGGCGGTCTCAGCCATGGCTACACCTCCTTCGTCTCAGTGTCGCTCTCGGTCGCCTCAGCGGCGGCAGCGGCCTTCTTGGTGCTCTTCTTGGCGGGCTTCGCCTCGGCCGGGATCGGGACGGCGCGGATGCCGAGCTCGCGCTCGCGCAGCACCGTGTAGATGCGGGCGATGTCGCGCTTGACCGCACGGAGGCGGCCGTGGCTCTCGAGCTGGCCGGTGGCCGACTGGAAGCGCAGGTTGAACAGCTCTTCCTTGGCCTTCTTCAGCTCCTCGCCGAGACGGGCCTCGTCAAACATGTCGAGCTCGGTGGAACCGAGCTCCTTGGTACCGACGGCCATTACGCGTCACCCTCCTCGCGCTTGATGATGCGTGCCTTGAGAGGCAGCTTGTGGATGGCGCGGCTGAGCGCCTCGCGAGCGAGCTGCTCGTTGACACCGGCCACCTCGAACAGGACGCGACCCGGCTTGACGTTCGCGACCCACCACTCGGGCGAGCCCTTGCCGGAACCCATGCGGGTCTCGGCGGGCTTCTTGGTCAGCGGGCGGTCCGGGTAGATGTTGATCCAGACCTTGCCGCCGCGCTTGATGTGGCGGGTCATGGCGATACGCGCCGCCTCGATCTGCCGGTTGGTCACGTAGGCAGGCGTGATGGCCTGGATGCCGTACTCGCCGAAGCTGACCTTCGTGCCACCAGTGGCCTGGCCGTCACGGCCGGGGTGGTGCTGCTTGCGGTGCTTGACCCTGCGGGGAATCAGCATTATGCCGTCGCTCCTTCCGCGATCGGGGCCTCGGTACGCGGGCCGCGACGGGGGCGGTCGGTGCGGCCGCTCGGCTTCGAGGCCTGCTCGCGCGCGAGTTCCTTGTTGGTGATGTCGCCCTTGTAGATCCACACCTTGACGCCGATGCGGCCGTAGGTCGTCTTCGCCTCGTAGAAGCCGTAGTCGATGTTCGCGCGGAGGGTGTGCAGCGGAACGCGGCCCTCGCGGTAGAACTCCGAACGACTCATCTCGGCGCCGCCGAGGCGGCCGGAGACCTGGACGCGGACGCCCTTGGCGCCAGCGCGCTGCGCACCCTGCAAGCCCTTGCGCATCGCGCGGCGGAAGGCCACGCGGGCGGAGAGCTGCTCGGCGATGCCCTGCGCGACGAGCTGGGCCTCGGCCTCGGGGTTCTTGACCTCGAGGATGTTGAGCAGGATCTGCTTGCCGGTGAGCTTCTCGAGGTCGGTGCGGATGCGCTCGGCCTCGGCGCCGCGGCGGCCGATCACGATGCCCGGGCGGGCAGTGTGGATGTCGACGCGGACGCGGTCGCGGGTGCGCTCGATCTCGATGCGCGCCACGCCGGCGCGGTCGAGCGTCGACTGCAGCAGCTGGCGGATTCTGATGTCCTCGGCCACATAGTCGGCGTAGCGCTGACCGGGCTTCGTCGAGTCGGAGAACCAGCGCGACCGGTGGTCGGTGGTGATTCCGAGTCGGAAGCCGTAGGGGTTGACCTTCTGACCCATTACTTCGTCCCCTCTTCGGGAGTCGCCAAGACCACTGTGATGTGGCTGGTGCGCTTGTTGATGCGGAAGGCACGGCCCTGGGCGCGCGGCTGGAATCGCTTGAGGGTGGTTCCCTCATCGACGAAGGCGCGGCTCACGTAGAGGTCCTGCTCATCCAGGTACTGGTTCGAGGCGTCGGCCTTGACCCGCGCGTTGGCGATGGCCGAGGCGACGAGCTTGTAGACCGGCTCGCTCGCACCCTGCGGGGCGAACTTCAGGATGGCCAGTGCCTCCTGAGCCTGCTTGCCGCGAATGAGGTCGACGACACGACGAGCCTTCTGAGGCGTGATGCGGATGTGTCGCACACGGGCGATCGACTCCACCATTTCTCTCTCCTCCTTACGCCACCGCTATCAGCGGCGGCGACCCTTCTTGTCGTCCTTCTCGTGACCGCGGAAGGTGCGGGTGGGTGCGAACTCGCCCAGCTTGTGGCCGACCATCGTCTCGGTGACGAACACCGGGATGTGCTTGCGACCGTCGTGCACCGCGATGGTGTGTCCGAGCATGGCCGGGATGATCATCGATCGGCGCGACCAGGTCTTGATGACGACCTTGGTGCTGGCCTCGTTCTGGCGAACCACCTTCTGAAGCAGGTGCTCGTCGACGAAGGGACCCTTCTTGAGACTGCGTGGCATCTTCGTGAACTCCTACTTGCGCTTCTTGCCGGCGGTACGGCGGCGAACGATGAGCTTGTCGCTCTCGAGGTTGCGATGGCGCGTACGGCCTTCCTTCTGACCCCACGGAGAGACAGGGTGGCGACCACCGGAAGTCTTGCCCTCGCCACCACCGTGCGGGTGGTCGATCGGGTTCATCGCGACGCCGCGGACGGTCGGACGGACGCCCTTCCAGCGCAGGCGGCCGGCCTTGCCCCAGTTGATGTTCGACTGCTCGGCGTTGCCGACCTCGCCGATGGTGGCACGGCAGCGAGCATCCACGTTGCGGATCTCGCCCGAAGGCAGGCGGAGCTGCGCGTACGGGCCGTCCTTGGCGACGAGGCGCACCGAGGCGCCCGCGCTGCGGGCCATCTTCGCGCCGCCGCCCGGCTTGAGTTCGATCGCGTGGATGACCGTACCGGTCGGGATGTTGCGCAGCGGCAGGTTGTTGCCCGGCTTGATGTCGGCGCTCGCGCCCTGCTCGATCACATCGCCCTGCTTGAGGCCGTTCGGCGCGAGGATGTAGCGCTTCGTGCCGTCGACGTAGTGCAGCAGCGCGATGCGGGCCGTGCGGTTCGGGTCGTACTCGATGTGCGCGACCGTGGCGTTCACGCCGTCCTTGTCGCCTCGACGGAAGTCGATAACGCGGTACTGGCGCTTGTGACCGCCGCCGATGTGGCGGGTGGTGATGCGACCCTGGTTGTTGCGACCGCCGGTCTTGGAGATCGGGCGCAGCAGCGACTTCTCGGGAGTCGAACGGGTGATCTCGGCGAAGTCGGCGACCGAGGAGCCGCGACGGCTCGGGGTCGTGGGCTTGTACTTGCGAATAGCCATTTCTCTTCCTTCGCTCCTAGCCGACGGCCGTGAAGATGTCGATGGAACCGGACTTGAGGGTGACGATGGCGCGCTTGGTGTCCTTGCGTTTGCCGATGCCGAACTTGGTGCGTTGCGTCTTGCCCGGCCGGTTGAGGGTGTTCACCGAGGCGACCTTGACCGAGAAGATCGACTCGATGGCGAGCTTGATCTCGGTCTTGTTCGAGCGCGGGTCGACGAGAAACGTGTACTTGCCCTCGTCGATGAGCCCGTAGCTCTTCTCGCTCACGATCGGCGCGATGATGACATCGCGCGGGTCCTTGTTGGCAGCCATTACGCGGTCACCTCTTCCTTCTTGGTCTTCGCGGCCACGAAGGTCTCGTAGGCGGCCTTCGTGAACACGACGGCGTCGCTGTTGAGGACGTCGTACGCGTTGAGCTGGCCGGCGTCGAGGACGTGGACCGTCGGGAGGTTGCGGACGCTCAGCCAGCCGGCCTCGTCGGCCGCGTGGAGCACGACGAGGACGTTCTTGGCGTCGGTCAGGCTGCCCAGCAGCGCGACGGCCGCCTTGGTCGACGGCGTCTCGCCGACGATGGCCTCGACGACGAAGAGACGGCCGGCGCGGGCGCGGTCGGACAGCGTGCCGAGGAGAGCGGCGGCGATCATCTTCTTGGGAGTGCGCTGCGCGTAGCTGCGCGGCACCGGACCGTGGACGACGCCACCGCCGGTGTGCTCCGGCGCACGCACCGAGCCCTGGCGGCTGCGGCCGGTGCCCTTCTGCTTGAAGGGCTTGCGGCCCGCACCCGAGACCTCGCCGCGGTTCTTGGTCTTGTGCGTGCCCTGGCGGGCAGCAGCAAGCTGCGCGACGACGACCTGGTGGATGAGCGGGACGTTGGTCTGGACGTCGAAGAACTCGGCGGGCAACTCGACCGAGCCGGCCTTCTTGCCCTTGGCGTCGACGATATCGAGAGCGGTCATGGCTAGGCCCCCTTCACGGCGTTGCGAACGAACACGATGCGGCCGCGCGCGCCGGGAACGGCGCCCTTGACCAGCAGCAGGCCCTTCTCGGCGTCGACCGAGTGGACCGTCAGGTTGAGGACCGTGACGCGCTCAGCGCCCATGCGGCCCGCCATCCGCATGCCCTTGAAGACACGCGACGGGGTCGAGGACGCGCCGATCGAGCCCGGCTTGCGGTGGTTGCGGTGCGAACCGTGCGAGGACGAGACACCCTTGAAGTTGTGGCGCTTCATCACGCCCGCGGTGCCCTTGCCCTTGGAGGTGCCGACCACGTCGACGAGCTGGCCCGCAGCGAAGGTCGCGTCGACCGTGAGCTCCTGGCCGGGCTCGTACGAGCCGGCGTCGGCGGTGCGGACCTCGGTCAGGTGGCGGCGCGGAGTCACGCCGGCGGCCTCGAAGTGGCCGGAGGCGGGCTTGTTGACCTTGCGCGGGTCGATCTGGCCGTAAGCGATCTGGACGGCGCTGTAGCCGTCGCGCTCGGGCGTGCGGATCTGCGTGACGACGTTCGGAGTGATCTCGACGACGGTCACCGGGACGAGCTTGTTGTTCTCGTCCCAGACCTGGGTCATGCCGAGCTTCTTGCCGAGCAGGCCCTTGACGTTCTTGGTGTGCGCAGACATCGGATCCGCCCCCCTACAGCTTGATCTCGATGTTGACCTCGGCCGGGAGGTCGAGGCGCATGAGCGAATCGACGGCCTTGGGGGTCGGGTCGATGATGTCGATGAGGCGCTTGTGCGTGCGCTTCTCGAACTGCTCGCGGCTGTCCTTGTACTTGTGCGGCGAACGGATGACGACCACCACGTTCTTCTCCGTCGGAAGCGGCACGGGGCCAACGACCGTTGCACCCGCGCGGGTCACGGTGTCGACGATCTTGCGCGCCGAGGTGTCGATGACCTCGTGGTCATACGACTTCAGTCGAATGCGGATCTTCTGCCCCGCCATCGCTGTCTCGCTCTCTTGTCGGGCGTCGTACGCCCCGCCCTCTCGGACGAGTCGCATTGGACGCGTTCTGCACCGGCCGGACTACCGGCCGATGCCGCACTACACATAGGTAGCCGCTGTTTCGTTTTCAACTCACGCCAGAAGACCGGGCGCAGATCACCTGCGCTCGATCTGATGTCGGCTTGAGCGATGTCCTGCTGCCTGCGGCCTAGCCTGACTCCGAAGAAGGAAGGGCTATGCACTGCCTGGCAGTGATCCGACTCGAAGGCCGGAGTGTTGAACCGTATAAGC